>CAJWAH010000235.1 GCA_913020095.1 uncultured Synechococcus sp. | reverse complement strand
CAGCGTCATAGGGCAGGGGCTGTCCGGTGACGGCACTGAAGCCTTGGCGCCAGGGCAGCGGGCTGATGTATTCGAAATTGACCGTCAGCAGAGCTGCATCAGCGCTGAGGGGGCGAAAGGCGAGGAAGTCGTTGTTGAAGCCAAAGCGGCTGCTTCCCACCGGATCTCCCCAGCTGGCCAAGAGCTGTTGCTCATATCCCTCCGGGAGGCTGAGGGCATCGTTGATGCGCACCACCCGGTAGGCCTGGCGTTGCTGCTGGGGGCTGAGGCCATCGGTGGGCAGCGGCAGCGGCGTGCGCACCGGCTGAAAGGGCAGCAGGGCCTGTTCGCGTGCGCTGTTGGCCCTGCTGGGCAGGCTCAAACCGCCTGCGGCAGCACCGAGCAGGAGCAGAAACTGCCGGCGTTGCAGGGCCATGGCTAAGGCGCTCAAGCAGCCCTTGAAGCCTAGGGGGATTGGATCTTCAGCATTCCCTCAAACGGTGGCGCGGATGCAGGTTCCTTGGCTAAAGAAAAATGAGACTCAGATAAGACTCATGGACCCTTCCGTGCTCGGCCTGTTGGCCATGGGTGTTGGGATGACCGCCGCTGACCCTGCCCAGATCGCTGCGGCGGCTGATCCGGTTCTGATGCAGCCGATCGTGATTGAAGTGGCCAACCCCTGCGATCAGGGCGTTGAGTTCCTGCACGACTACGGCAGCTTCACCTTGGAGCAGTACGGCTACCAGAGCTGCCCTGTGCCGCTGTTTTGAGCGGGCTCACCTGAAAGCCGCAGCCCAGCAATTGCAGCCGGGCATTCACGGCAGCCACCAGGTGCTTGGGCATGTCCTCGGCCATTTGCTCGGCTGAGGCGCTGATCGAGGGTGAACCCTCATCAAGGGCTGAGAGCAGATCCGCCCACTGGCTCACCAGCTGCTGTTCATCAATGGCGTGCAAGCCCAGGCTTTGCAGCAGTTCGGTGCAGCGCTCTTCATGCCAAAGCACCGAGCGGTTGGCGTTTTGGTCGGGGCGCCGGTAGGCGTAGCCGCCATCAAGGGCGACATCGCTGGGCATGCCGTCGTCATCGCGCATGCCAGCGGTGCTGAGCATGCGGCCGCAGCTCACCGCTGAGAGGCCAAAGCGGCGACCCAGGTCGGTGAGTGTGAGCCAATTGACTTGGGATTCCATCAGACCCTCGTCGGTTGACTTAATGCTGACGCGAGGGAAAAAGCGCGCAACCTGTCAACAGGGTTTCGCAGCATTACCGAACATATTTATAAAAACTTCATTGTTTTCTGCGTCGATGGCGGGCCCCAGCCATTGCTCGATTTTTGGCGAAAACACCTCGCGGATCACAGTCAGGGGCTTGCTTTGGCGGAAGAAGCGGTAATGGCGGCTCCAAAACGGCCCCTCTCCTTGCAGGCGTTCGTGTAACCAATCGGCTTGCACCAAGGCCACGCCATCCACCTCGCGAAACAGCTCGGCGCGGTTGCTGGTGAGGCTGCGCCAGATCGGTTGATCCTTTTCCTTGAGGTGTTCTTCGGCTTGCTGCTGGTTCCACCAGCTCTCGGCCCAGGCCAAGGTTTCACCGCCGCAGGTGAGCCACACCTGCCGGCGCAGCAATGGGGCTTGCAGCTCCTGCACCTCCCGGGGGGTGTGCAAATCGCTGCCGGTGTCTGGAGCCATGGCCGCCAGATCAATGGCCACGGGATCGCCGGTGAGCAGCTGCAGGTGGCGCGTGGGGCTGCCATCACCCAGCAACCACAGGCGCCAAGGCCCCCGGAGCAACGTGCCGCTGAGGGTTGGATCACGCCACAGCACCTCCGGGGAGGAGCGCAGCAGCCCTGTTTGGGATGTGGACGGCAAAGCGTTGATGCCTGGCCAGCTGTTTTGACGCTAACGGCCCAGGCTCAGTTGCAGCGTGTCGCTGCCTTGGCGGATCACCACCCGATCGGCCTGCACCTGCTCAAGGATCCAGCCGCTGCTGCCAATCGGTTCGCCAACGCCGGTACTCAATGAATTTCCGCCTGCGCTGAAGATGGCGCTACCGCTGCGG
>CAJWAH010000234.1 GCA_913020095.1 uncultured Synechococcus sp. | reverse complement strand
AACGGGGCCTTTGAGCGCAGCTTGGAGTTCTGGGCCACCTTGCGCGAGCGCGGTGAGCTGGATACCCCGGCCTTTCTCAATTCGGTGCCCCACATCAGCTTTGTGTGGGGCCAAGGCGATGTGGCGTTTCTGCGTCAGCGCCACCAGCAGCTCAGCGCTCTGCCGGCGTTTGCCGGGATGGAGTGGAGCAGCGACCCTGCCGAGCTGACCGAGTGGATGCCGTTGGTGATGCAGGGGCGCGGCGCATCAGAGCCGGTGGCCGCGACGCGCATCTCTCGAGGCACCGATGTGGATTTCGGCAGCCTGACGCGGCTGTATCTGCAGGATCTGCAGCGCAGTGGCGCCTTGGAGCTGCGCACTAGCTGTGAGGTCAACGACCTCACGCGCAAGTCCAACGGCGATTGGAGCGTTGAGCTTGCTGGCGGCGAGCGGGTGCAAACACCGTTTGTGTTTCTCGGTGCTGGCGGCGGGGCCTTACCGCTGTTGCAGCGCTCCGGAATCCCGGAAGCCAAGGCCTTTGCCGGCTTCCCGGTGAGCGGCCAGTGGCTGGTGTGCGGTGATGCCGAATTGGCCAGCCAACATCTGGCCAAGGTGTATGGCAAAGCCAAGGTGGGCGCACCGCCGATGTCGGTGCCGCACCTTGATACGCGCTTCATCAACGGCGAGCGTTCGTTGCTGTTTGGCCCCTTTGCCGGCTTCAGCACCAAGTTCCTCAAGCAGGGCTCGCTGCTGGATCTGCCCCGCTCGGTGCGCCCCGGCAATTTGCTGCCGATGCTGCAGGTGGGAGCGGGCAACTTCTCCCTGGTGCAGTACCTGATCAATCAGCTGCGCCAAAGCCCAGAAGAAAGGCTGGAGGCCTTGCAGCAATTCCTGCCCCAGGCCAAGGCCAGCGACTGGACCCTCTCGGTGGCGGGCCAGCGGGTGCAAATCATCAAAAACGGTGCCAAGGGCGGCCAGTTGCAGCTGGGCACTGAAGTGGTGGCTGCAGCCGATGGCTCGCTGGCTGCCTTGCTGGGGGCCTCACCCGGTGCCAGCACCGCCGTCACGATCATGTTGGAGGTGCTGGAGCGCTGCTTTGCCAGCCGTTTGGCCACTCCTGCTTGGCAAGAGCAGCTCAAGAGGCTGTTCCCCAGCTGGGGCGGTGATGTGCTCAGCAGCCGCAGCCGCAATACGGCGGTGCTGGGGCTTTAGAGGTAGGCCCGCCCCAGTTGATCAGCGGCTTTCAGCGCCCGCATCACAGCAATCGCTGTGACTTCAAATGGTTCGTTGTGGCTGGTTTCCCCAGGGATGACTGAGCGCTCAGCAATCGCCATCAGCTCAGCGTCGTTACTGGCATCAATGCCCACCTGGGCCAGCGTGGTGGGCAGTCCCACCTGCTGGCAGTAGCGGAACACCTCATCGATTTCGCTTTGGGGCTGGCCTTCCAGCACCAGCTGGGTGTGCAGGCCGATCACCACCTTTTCGCCATGCAGGTTGTGGTGGCTTCCCGGGATGGTGCTGATGCCGTTGTGCACCGCATGGGCCAGGGCTAAACCGCCGATTTCAAAGCCCAGCCCCGAGAGCAGGATGTTGGCCTCCACAATCCGCTCCAGCGCTGGGGTTGGAACGCCGGCATCAATGGCGGCGCAAGCCGCTGGGCCATCGGCCAAGAGGATGTCGTGGCAGAGCTTGGCCAGCATCAAGGCGCTGGTGAGGGGTTTGCCGCCCACCACGTTGTTGCGGTGGCTTTCGTGGGTGGCGCGCGCTTCAAACCAGGTGGCCAGACCATCGCCCAAGCCCGCCACCAACTGGCGTTTGGGCGCTTTGGCGATCACTTCGGTGTCCACCAGCAGCAGCTCGGGGTGGCGGTTGTAGAAGCGAAAGCCGGTGACGCTGCCTTCATCTGAGTAGATCACCGACAGGGCGCTGCAGGGGGAATCGGTGCTGGCCAGGGTGGGGGTGATCACCACCGGCAGCCCCAACTCATCAGCGACGGCGCGGGCGGTATCGGAGGCCTTGCCGCCCCCAGCACCCACCACTGCGCAAAAGCCGTGGTGA
>CAJWAH010000233.1 GCA_913020095.1 uncultured Synechococcus sp. | reverse complement strand
CGTGGCTGAGGTGCAATACAAAACGAGGGGTTTTTGGAACAAAGGTTGTGAGCGCGCCATCCGCTGGGATGATCCGGCCTTAGCCATTGCCTGGCCGCTGGAGGGGCTCACGGTTCAGGTCTCTGAAAAAGATGGGTTGGCGCCATCGCTGGCCCAAGCGCAGCAGGCCGGAGATCTGTTCGGATGAAGGTCTTGCTCACCGGCCGCTCTGGTCAGTTGGGCCAGGCCCTGGTGGCCTCAGCCCCTGATGGCGTTGAGCTGCTGGCCACCAGCCGCGCGGAGCTTGATTTGGCTGATCCAGCGGCCTGCCGCCGCATCGTGGAAGAGCAGCGCCCGGATTGGGTGCTCAATGCCGGGGCCTACACCGCGGTGGATCAGGCCGAGCAGGAGCCTGCGTTGGCAGAGGCGGTGAATGCCCAGGCTCCAGCGGCATTTGCCGCTGCCTTGCAGCAAACCGGCGGCCGCTTGCTGCAGCTCAGCACCGACTTTGTCTTTAACGGCGCCCAGGGCCATCCCTATGGGCCAGAGCAGCCCCGTGATCCCCTGGGGGTGTATGGCGCCAGCAAGGCGCGCGGTGAGCAAGCCGCCCTGCAGCACCCTCAAGCGCGGCTGCTGCGCACCAGTTGGGTGTATGGCCCGGTGGGCAAAAACTTCTGCCGCACGATGCTGCGGCTCCATGCCGCCAAAGCCGAAGCGGGAGAGCCCCTGCGGGTGGTGGCCGATCAGGTGGGCTGCCCCACCAGCACCCTCACGCTGGCGAAGGCCTGTTGGCGGGCGATTGGCATTGGTGCCGATCCTGATGGGCCGCGGGTGTTGCATTGGAGTGATGCCGGTGCGGCCAGTTGGTACGACTTCGCTGTGGCCATTGGCGAATTGGCGCAAGCCCAAGGCCTCTTGAGCCAGCCAGCCAGCGTTGAGCCCATCACCACGGCTGATTACCCCACCCCAGCCACACGCCCGAGCTACTCACTGCTGGACTGCACCGCATCGCGCCAGGCCCTTGGCCTGCCAGCGCTGCATTGGCGTGCTGCGTTAGCCGAGGTGTTGGCCCGCGCTCAGTAATCTGCCGCCACCGTTGCTGTCCGGCATGCCCGATTCGCTTCTGCCCGCTGGGATCAATCGTGTGCTGGTCACTGGTGGTGCCGGGTTCATCGGCGGTGCCGTGGTGCGCAGGCTGCTCACAGGCAGCGACGCCCTGGTGTTCAATCTCGATAAATGCGGCTACGCCAGCGATCTGGCCAGCATTGAGGCCTTGCCCGAGGCCAAGGGGCGCCATCAACTACTGCAGCTTGATTTGGCTGATGCGGAGGCCACAGCAGCAGCGGTGCAGCAGGCCGATCCAGATCTGGTGATGCATTTGGCCGCTGAGAGCCATGTGGACCGCTCCATTGATGGGCCTGGAGCGTTTATCAGCAGCAACGTGAACGGCACCTTTGCCTTGCTGCAGGCCGCGCGCAGCCATTGGGAGGGGCTCAGTGAGGAGCGCCGCAGCCGTTTTCGCTTTCACCACATCAGCACCGATGAGGTGTTTGGCTCCTTGGGTGCCACGGGGCGTTTTTCTGAGAGCACCCCCTACGACCCCCGCAGCCCGTATTCCGCCAGCAAAGCGGCCAGCGATCATCTGGTGAATGCTTGGCACCACACCTATGGCCTGCCTGTGGTGCTGACCAACTGCAGCAACAACTACGGGCCCTGGCAGTTTCCCGAAAAACTGATTCCCGTTGTGATCCTCAAGGCCATGGCTGGCGAGCCAATCCCCCTCTATGGGGATGGCGCCAACGTGCGCGATTGGCTGTATGTGGAAGACCACGTTGATGCGCTCCTACTGGCGGCTACGCGCGGTCAGCTGGGCCAGAGCTATTGCGTGGGTGGTCATGGCGAGCGCAGCAACCGTGAGGTGGTGGAGACCATCTGCCAACTGCTCGATGAGCGCCGGCCCGAGGGAGCCCCCCATGCCCGCTTGATTACGCGCGTGGCGGATCGCCCTGGCCATGACCGCCGCTATGCCATTGATCCGGCTCGGATTAGCGCTGAATTGGGCTGGCAGCCTCGTCACGACTTCAGTTCGGGCTTGGCTGCCACGGTGGATTAGTACCTGCAGAATCGGGAGTG
>CAJWAH010000232.1 GCA_913020095.1 uncultured Synechococcus sp. | reverse complement strand
GGTGGGCGGCGCCGTGCGCGATGCGCTGCTGCAGCGGCTGGGGCCCTATCCAGATTTGGATCTTGTGGTTCCTCAAGGAGCCATCAAGCTCTGCCAACGCCTGGCCAAGCAGCACCGGGGCACCGCTGTTGTGCTCGATCGCGAGCGGGACATGGCCCGGCTGGTGCTGGGCCCCTGGAGCTTGGATCTTGCAGCCCAAGAGGGACCGGATCTCATCAGTGATCTGCAGCGGCGTGATTACGGCATCAATGCCCTGGCGCTGCCGCTCAGAGCCCAAGCGCCCCTGCTAGATCCCACCGGCGGCCTGGGCGATCTCGCCAAGCGGCAGCTGCGGGCCCTGAGCGAAGCCAACCTGCTGGCTGATCCGCTGCGGCTTTTGCGCGGACCGCGGCTAGCTACCGAGCTGAATTTCAGCCTGGAAAGCACCACCGCTGCGTTGATCAGCCGCCACAGCGCTGCCCTGCCCCAGGTGGCCGCTGAACGGGTGCTGGCCGAGCTGGAGAAACTGGCCGGCTGCCCAGGCGGTGATGCCGGGCTGCAGCAAGCCAGCGACTTGGGCCTACTGCAGCTGTGGGAGCGGCCCCTCACCGCTGGGGCGCAAGGCTCACTGGAGGTGGCTGGCCTCAGCGCTGAGGAGCTGACTCAGGCGCTGCCCTTGGCGCGCTTGGCCCAGCGCTTTGACGGAACCGCCTTGGGCCAGCTCAAAGCCAGCCGCAAGCTGCAACAACGCTGCGCAGTACTGCGCCACTGGGTCGAGCAGCTCAGCCAGCCCTTGGGGGAAGCCGCGATGCTGCAGCTCTGCCGGGAACTAGAAAACGACCTCCCGGCTCTGGTGCTGCTGCAACCCAACGCAACCGCTGGTTGGCTACAACGCTGGCGCGATCGGTCTGATCCGCTGTTTCACCCGCGCAGCCCACTCGATGGACGCACCCTGCAACGGGAGCTGGGTTTAGCCCCAGGCCCGCAGTTGGGAGAGCTGATGGAACGGCTGATGCTGGAGCGCGCTTTTGGGCGCCCACATTGCATAAAAACGGCCAAGGGTCTGTGCCGTGATTAACTTTCCTCTGGCCATCACGTGACCCTGCCTTTCAAGGACACCGAACGCAGCCTCTCTTTCTTTCGCCTAAATCCCCGATGAGCACTCGTCTCTACGTCGGCAATCTGCCCCAGAACTTCGACCAAAAAGAGTTGGAGGGGATGTTTGCGGCTGTCGGAGCAGGTGTGCGTTTCAAAGCAGTTCTCGATCGCGACACCGGCGTCTGCCGCGGCTTTGGCTTCGTCAACCTCGATGACCCCAAGCTCACCGATGCGGTGATCGAGCAGTTCAACAACCGCGAGTACGGCGGTAACCAGCTGCGCGTTGAGGTGTCTGAGCGCCGTGAATCCCGCGGCAATGACCGCGGTGGTGATCGTCGCCGCGGCCCCGGTGGCGGTCCTGCCGTGGCACGCAAGAGCGTCGACAAGGTGGTGCACAGCGAGCCCGCTGACAAGGAAGCTCCCGACCCACGCTGGGCCGGCGAACTCTCCAAACTGAAGGACCTCTTGGCCAACCAGAAGGCCTCGGTCTAAAGCCCTTTCTCCATGCCCCTCCCTCCCCTGCAGCACTGGACCTGGCAGGGGGAGGAGGGGATTTTTGCGGTTGGTTACCGGCAGCAGAGCTGTGAAAACAAAGGCGCTCCTGTGCTGTTGGTGCATGGCTTTGGCGCCAGCAGCGACCACTGGCGCGCCAACATCGCGCCACTCGCCGAGCAGCAACCCGTTTGGGCTCTGGATTTGCTGGGTTTTGGCAGCAGTGACAAGCCCCGCTCACGGCTGGTTGATGAGCCCCAAGGGCCTGGTTCGGTGCGCTATTGCTTCGACCTCTGGGCCCAGCAGGTGGCGGATTTCGCCTGCCAGGTGGTGCAGCCCCAGCAACCTCTGCAGCTGGTGGGCAATTCGATTGGCGGAATCGTGGCCCTGCGGGCTGCTCAGCTGCTCAGTGAGCGCGGCCAGGCTCCAGCCCAAGTGATCCTGCTGAACTGCGCCCAGCGCGCCCTCGATGACCGCCGCGCCGCTCTGCTGCCGATCTGGGAGCGCTGGAGCCGCCCGATGGTGAAGCGCTTGGTGCGCCAGCGCTGGTTGCTGCAGCCCCTGTTTCGAACCGTGG
>CAJWAH010000231.1 GCA_913020095.1 uncultured Synechococcus sp. | reverse complement strand
TCAAGGAAAAAGCTCTTATCTCCTTCGTCAGACTCACCAGGCTTTTTGCGGAAGCGATCAAACAGACCCATGACTGTCCATAAGAATCCGCCGAATTTAGCGGCCCTTGAGGCTTAACCCGTGGCTATCGGTGCCACAGGACTGCAAAAGGTTGAGATCGCAGGCCAGTGAGGCCTTGTGTTCGCAGATCAATGGGCTGGGTCGCCACTGGGGTTGCATTTCGTAGTCGTACCAGCACTCCGCCCCATCGAAACCCAAGGCTGCGGCAGCGCGCATTAGGGGCTTAAAGCCAATCCGGTACCGGGCTGGATGGGCCAATACGGCCAGGCCAGAACTGGCATGAATCGCCTCAACCACGGCAGCAGCCTCAAGCTGCTCACCGATCACGGCATCACCCTGCAGATAGGGGGCGATCGCGCTGTTGCTGCGCTCGTAGCCCAGGGCGAGCACGTGCACCAAGCAGGTCTCCAGCACGCAGCTGATCTCACAGCCGCTCCAGAGGGTTGGCACTGGATGGCCTGCTTGGCTGAGTTCGCTCAAGCGCTGTTGCATGGGCTCCCATGCATCGGCGCTGTGGTGGTCGGTCACCGCCATGTGCTCAAGACCGATCTCAACCGCCTGGTCGGCAATTTGAGCGGGCGAGAGGCTGCCGTCGCTGCAGAGGCTGTGGCAATGGAAATTGAGCCGCGTCGGACAACTGTTGGGATCAACAGAGGCCAGGACCGATCGCAGTGGGTGCTGATCAACCGGCATGGGCAGCCTCCCGCTCAGCGCGAAGCCGGCGCCAGCGGGCATAAAACTGAATCGAGGCGGCCATGAACACCACCAAACCAACGGTGAGCCAGGTGGCAGCACCGGTGGGGAACTGCTGCTTGAAGACCACCAACAGCACCACAATCACCAGCAGCAAGGTGGGCAACTCGTTGAGCGCCCGCAGTTGCCGGCCACTCCAATTGCATTCCCCCCGCTGCAGCTGGCCCATCAGGCGGTAACAAAGCCAGTGGTAGCCGAGCAAAAACGCCACAAACAGCAGCTTGGCGTGCATCCAACTCTGCTGCAGCCAGCTGGGGTTCACCACCAACAAGCCCACCGCACAACTGACAGCCACCGCCATCCCTGGCGTGGTGATGATGTTGGCCAGCCGGCGCTCCATCAGGCCGTATTGCTGCTCAAAGGCCGCTCGAATCGGCTGTTCTTGCTCAGCGGCTTCCACGTGATAGATGAACAGCCGCACCAGATAGAACAGCCCGGCGAACCAAACCACCACACCAATGATGTGGAAGGTTTTGAACCACAGGTAACTCTCGGGCGGAAGGCTCAGGGCCATCAGGCAGCAGGAGGTTGAGCCCATTCAAGCCCGCTTGCCGTTGATCGGATCGCATCCAGCTCCCCTGGGTCGATGCGATCGAGCTGGCGAATCATCAGGGCCATGCGCGGATGGTTGCGGAAACGCTCTTGGTGGCGCGCCATGAAATCCCAATAGAGAACATTGAAGGGGCACGCATCAGCGCCACTGCGCTTGGTTTGATCAAAGCGGCAGCCCTTGCAATAGGTGCTCATCTTGTTGATGTAGCGGCCACTGGCGGCATAGGGCTTGCTGCCAAGCCGGCCGGCATCAGCCCACAACCCCATCCCCAACACATTGGTTTGCATCACCCAGTGGTGGGCATCGACAAATTGGGCTTGAAACCAGCTGGTGAGCTCCTGCGGATTCCAGCCCGCCATCAAGCCCAAGTTGGTGAGCACCATCAAGCGCTGAATGTGGTGGGCATAGCCCCGCTCCTTGAGTTCACCCAGCACGGTGTCGACGCAGCCCATGCCACTGCCCCCCAGCTGATGCAAAAACTCTGGTAAGGGCACCAAGGCCTCTAAGGCATTGCTGTGGTTGTAGTCCTCGCCGAAATGGTGATAGAGGCCATGGGTGAATTCACGCCAACCCAGGAGCTGCCGGATCACACCCTCCAGACTCGCCAAAGGGATGTCGCGTTCCCGCCCGGCCTGCTCAAGCTGGCGAATCACATCCAGGGGCTGGAGCAAGCCGAGATTGATGTAGGGGCTGATCAGCGAATGCCACAGGGTGGGCTCCCCGCTGACCATGGCGTCTTGGTAGGGGCCAAACCCCTCGAGGCGAGTGGCGATGAAGTGCTCCA
>CAJWAH010000230.1 GCA_913020095.1 uncultured Synechococcus sp. | reverse complement strand
GGGGATGGCCCCCTGCTGTTGCTGGCCCCCAGCCAAACACCGCAGGACTGGAGCGAGCAGCACTGGAGCGCCTTGGAAGAGGCGGTGCGTGGCCGCATCACAGGGGGCCGCTGCCAGAGGCTGCAGAGCGGCAGCATCGTGCAACAAACCGCCCAACTGGCCAGTGCCGATGGGGTGGTGAGCAGTTCCGCCGTTGCCAGCGGCCTGGCCAAATGCTGCGGCGTGTCGGTGGTGGAGCTGCAGCAGCTGGCGCCCGGTCAAGCGCTTGCAGAGCTGCCACTCGAGAGCGTGCTGAAGGCCTTGGGGATCGCCTAGTGCGCCGCCGGATCCGGCGCTGGCGAAGACGGCTGCGCCCCCTCACCTCAACGCCCCTGTTCCCGCTGCTCAGCGTGTTCACCGCTGGGGCGATTGGCTACCGCTGGACAGAAAACTGGGATTGGGGCGACTGCTTTTGGGGGGTGCTCGTCACCTTGACCACCGTGGGCTACGGCGATCAGGTGCCCAACACCGACGCGGGCCGTTGGGTGACCGCTGCGATCTTGGTGGGTGGTCTGGTGGTGGTGCAGCAAACCCTGCAGTGGATGTTGAGCCTGCAGGAAACGGGCTACTTTCAACTGCGGCGGCGTCAGCGACAGTTGCGCGAGATCCAACGAATGCGCCAGCACGTGATCCTCTGCGGCTATGGCCGCATCGGCCGGGAGATCGCCGACCAGCTGATCGCCGAAGGCGTGCGCCTGCTGGTGATTGAAAACTCTCCCGAGGATGCGCGCGCCGCGCGCGAGCGCCAACTGGAAGTGCTCGAAGGCGATGCCACCTTGGATGAAACCCTCCAAGAAGCCGGCGTCTTCGACTGCAGGGCCCTGGTGGCTGCCCTGCCCAACAACGCCGCCAACCTCTATGTGGTGCTCAGTGCCCGCGGGCTCTCCAGTGGTTGCCGCCTGATCGCCAGGGCCGACAGCAAAGAGGCTGAGCGCAAGCTGCGCTTGGCCGGAGCGGATGCGGTGGTCTCGCCTTACATCAGCGGTGGCCGGCAGATGGCCGCCATTGCCCTGCGCCCCTTGGCGATCAATTTCCTCGACCTGCTGGCTGGCTCCAACTGCGAGGTGGAAGAGTTTCAGCTGCGCAGTGACGTCGCCCGTTGCGCCGCCATCGATGGCCGCAGCCTGACGGAATTGGATTTGGGACGCCGCACCGACGGTGCCCTGGTTTTGGCGATTCAAAGCCGCAGCGGCTTGATCGCCAACCCCAACGGGTCCACCCAACTGCAGGCCGGCCAGCGGCTGATCGTGATGGGCAGCCCCAGCCAACTGCAGGCGATGGAGCGGCTATTGGGAGAAGCCCTGGAAGACGCCAGCGTGCTCAAAGCCTGAGCGCACCCGTACGATCCCCCTCAATCGTGCGCAGCCCATGAGTTCCTCGGCACCCCTGGCCGGCCAAATCGCCCTGGTAACGGGCGCTAGCCGCGGCATCGGCCGGGCCATCGCCCTGCAACTGGCTGAAGCCGGCGCTGAAGTGGTGGTGAACTACGCCAGCTCCGGGGATGCTGCCGAGCAGGTGGTGAGCGCCATCACTGCCGCGGGTGGCAAGGCCTACGCCCTCAAGGCTGATGTCAGCCAAGAAGACCAGGTGGAGCAGCTGATGGCAGCCGTTTTGGAGAAAAGCGGCCGCATCGATGTGCTGATCAACAACGCCGGGATCACCCGCGATGGACTGCTGATGCGGATGAAAACCCCTGACTGGCAGGCGGTTTTGGATCTCAATCTCTCGGGCGTGTTCCTCTGCACCCGGGCGGTGACCCGCACGATGCTCAAGCAAAAGCAGGGGCGCATCATCAACATCACCTCGGTGGTGGGGCTGATGGGCAATGCCGGACAGGCCAACTACGCCGCCGCCAAGGCTGGCGTGATCGGCTTCACCAAAAGCACCGCAAGGGAACTGGCCAGCCGCGGCATCACCGTCAATGCGGTGGCCCCAGGCTTCATTGCCACCGACATGACCAAAGACCTGGCCGCTGAAGCACTGCTCAATGCCATTCCCCTGGGCCGCTACGGCGAAGTCGATGAGGTGGCCGGTGCCGTGCGCTTTTTGGCCGCTGATCCAGCCGCGGCCTACATCACAGGCCAAGTGCTGCAGGTGGACGGCGGCATGGTGA
>CAJWAH010000229.1 GCA_913020095.1 uncultured Synechococcus sp. | reverse complement strand
CCCAGCAGGCCGTGGTGGGTGTGCTCACCCGCGGTGATGTGGTGCGTGCTTTGGCAGAAGCTGGCGCCTAGCGCAAGATCGGCAGTGATGAGGGCTCGGCCCAGTTGTTCGCTTGCGGCGGCAGGGCAGGCGGCAAGACGGGCAGCTCTGGTGCGCTCAGGTCGAGATCGGGCTCGATGATTGGGAAGCCATAGGGGTCGTAGGCCTCCAGTTCAGGGAGCTCAGGGGCTTCGCTGAAGGTTTCTGGGGAGGGCAGATCCGGCGGAAGCGGCGCTGGCATCACCGGTGTTTCCAAATCATTGAGATCGGTTGGGATCGCCGGGGCAATCGGGGCCTGTTGCAGCTCGGTGGGGTCGGCGGTGATCGGAGGTTCGCGGAAGGGTGCACCACTGGATGGCCGCGTTGGGCTCGGAGTTTTGCTGGGGCTCCAGATCAAGCGAGCCAGGGGCACCACGCCCTGCTCCATCAGGCGATTCAATCCGGCCAAGGCGCGATCAGCGAGTTGGCCGCTGAAGTCCATGCCGCAGGCGATGGGATTGCTGCAACCGCCCTGTGCATCGAGCGGGCTGAGGTTGGCCAGCAAATTGCCCTGCAGGTTGTAGGGGCGGCGCTCGAGTTTGAGCATGTAGGGCACATGCACAAAGCTGGTGGCACCGCCGCTAATCCAGTTGGCGTCTTCTTCGGTGAAGCCCTTCACGCCAGGAATGATGAAACGGCTCTTGGAGGCGTGGTCGGGCATGTAGGCCGCCACCAAGCCGCGGCTGCGGGCCATCGCTTTGGTTTGCTCGAGGGTGAGGCCGTCACGGCTCATGAACACCTCCAGCCGGCCGTCATCGCGCAGGCCCATCACCATGCGAATGCGCGGCAGGTAATAGCGGATGCGCTGGCCCATGCTGACGCTGTAGGCGCCCTTGTAGCCGCTGGGAGCGGTGGCGAGATCGTTGTAGAGCTCGTGCAAACCGCCGATGAAGGTTTCGTAGCGGCGGGCCCGTTCTGGGGTTAATTCGCCGTAGCCGAAATCCACCTTGCCCCGGTAGTTGATGCCGATGAAGGCACGCTGCAAGGAGGCTGAGCGGTTGCGGGCCCGCCAGACCCGGTTGCCCAGCTTGATGTCGCCCAATGGAACGGTTTCTTCGCGGCCGTCATCGCTGTAGTGGCGCTCATACATCGGCCCGCTTACGAACGCCAAGCTGCCGCCATCGGCATAGGCGTCTTGTTCGCGGTCCCAGCCTTCAAACAGATCGAACTGCACCTTGCGGGGATCGAAATCGAGGGCGTAAACGTCTTTGTCGGGCAGATAGCGGAAGCTGTCGCTCACCATCGGCGCTAGCAGCCTGCTGTCGCTCTCTGGAGTCACCGTTTCCCGCTTGGGGTTGGTAGGGGCTATCGCGATCAAAAAGGTGAGGCCAGCCAAGGGCACACCCAGGGCACTCCAGAGCAGCCATCGCCAGGTGCGCGGCGCCGTGGGGGCCGCTATTGAGCCTTGTTCGCCTTGATTTAGGCGCGCCGACGCCACCCCCGACGTTGCGGGCTGCCGTTCGGCAGTGGCAGCACTGTTTCGTCCGCGACGACCCATTGCTCAGATGACCTGTCAGCAGGGAACCCGCCAGTCAAACAACCAAACGCTGGTAAGACCAGCCGTGGAATTGATCTGACTAACGAAAAGCAGGGTAAGCGCATTTGATCACTCGCTTGTCTCAAAATGGACACAGGGTGCAAGTGGCCGCAGATGTTGAGCTGCCCCTCTGGCGGCTCTTCGGGCTCGTGACTCAGCCACAACCCTTGCCTTGACTGGGATGGTTGGCCTTGAAGTGTTCCTAAACGGCTGCGCCGGTCGTGGTTGCCCTCCACCCAGGTGACGGGGCAATTCAGCGAATCCAGCAGGGCTATCACCCGTTGCTCGAGCTCACGGGAGACCGCCTTGGGGTGGTGCACCAGATCACCCAAGACGATCAGCTCAGCGGGCTGCCAGCGCTGGCTCAGTTGCTCAATCCGCTGCAGATTGGCCCTCTCGCCATCGCTGGGGATGGCAATGCCATGGGCTTGCAAATGATCGGCTTTGCCCAAGTGCACATCGGCAATCAGCAGCAGCTGCTGCTCTTCTACCCACAACGCCTTGTCGGACAAGAGCACCAGGGTTTGACCATTCCAGTTGAGGCGGCTGGGGGTCACGCCTCGTT
>CAJWAH010000228.1 GCA_913020095.1 uncultured Synechococcus sp. | reverse complement strand
GTCAATTTCGAATACATCAGCCCGCTGCCCTGGCGCCAAGGCTTCAGCACCGTCACCGGGAAGCCCCTGCCCTATGACGCTGTCGTGGAGGCCCTAGCCAGCAGTGGCGGCAAGCGTGATGTCTGGGGCCACCCCCCTGATGCCGAGCTCCAAGCAGACATCACAACGGTGGCCACTGAAGCCATGCGCGATCAAGGCATCGGCGTGATCCGCCTGAAACGCAATGGCCAAGGCCACTGGCAGCGTGCCGCCGGCCCAGAAGATCGCCGCATTGATGGACTCGCCGGCCTCGATGAACCAGTGCAGCGCCTACGCAGCAGCGGCCCAGCCAGCTCGGTGTTCCGCTTGAGCGAGCGCCAGGGCTACGACGATGGCCTGGGTGATCGCATCATCGGCACCTTTGCCAACTGCGCCGGTGGCACCACCCCCTGGGGCACGGTGCTCAGCGCTGAAGAGAACTTCCAAAGCCAGGTTCCAGAAGCGGTCTACGCCGATGGCAGCGCCATGGCCCCAACAGCGATGCCATTCCGCTGCCAAGCCCAGCGCCTCTACGGCCTCGGCAATCCCTTTGGCCTAGCCGGCAACAAATACGGCTGGATGGTGGAGATCGATCCGGCCAACCCGGGCGATCCCGGCACCAAACACACCAGCCTCGGCCGCTTTCGCCATGAGGCCGTTGCCGTGAAGGCCCGCGCCGGCGAACCACTGCACGTCTACTCCGGCTGCGATCGCCGCGGCGGCCACCTCTACCGCTTCCTCAGCGATGGCATCGTCAGCAACCCCAGCGATCCAGCCAACAGCCGGCTCTTTGAGACAGGCACCCTTTATGGAGCCGTGTTCAATCCCGATGGCAGCGGCAGCTGGGTGGCGCTCACCGCTGGCACCCCGGTGAACCCACTGGCGGCCCCCGTGAAGGTGCCCCACAGCGACCGGAACCAAGCCGGCGCCGAAAGCCTCGATAGCCCCGCTGCCATTGCCGCCTACCGCCAGCGCTACCCCACCCTTGGCGATCTCTACACCGGCGAAGGCGAGGCCCAACTCGGCGCTCTATTGATCGATGCCCATCTAGCCGCCAATGCCGCTGGCATCACTGCCACCGCCAGGCCGGAAGACACCGTGCTTGATCCAGCCAGCGGTGATCTGCTGGTGAGCTTCACCTCAGGGATGCCCGGCAGCGATGGCACTCCCGATCCTGCGATCTTCAAGGGCCCCCAAGATCAAAGCCCCTGGAATGAGGGCTGGATCATGCGCCTCAGCGAGCAGGGCAACAACCGCTTCCGCTGGCAGATGGTGGCCACCGGCGGTGAACCCGCTGATGGCGGCCTGGGGTTTGCCAATCCCGACAACCTTGCGGTGGATCCCACAGGGGCACTGTGGATGGTGACCGACATCGGCACCGGCAGCCAAAACAACCCCGAATTCAATGGCGGCGCCTTTGGCAATAACAGCTGCTGGGTGATCCCCAGCAGCGGGCCTCAAGCCGGCCAAGCCTTCTGCTTTGCCACCGGCCCAATGGAATGCGAGCTCACGGGCCTGGCCCTCACCCCAGAGGGTGAGCAGCTGTTTTTAGCCGTGCAGCATCCCGGCGAACGCCATGGCAGCCGCAACGACAATGCCGAGGAGGCGCGCCGCTTCCAACTGCAACTCAGCAATGGCGAATCCATCAGCCAGCAGCGCTGGGTGCCGCTGGGCTCCAACTGGCCAAGCAACCGCAGTGGCGCGCTGCCCAAACCCAGCGTGGTGCTGATTCGCCGCCGCGACGGCCAGGCGCTGCTCAGCTAAGCCGCAGGGCTTCGGCTTGCTGCTTGGCCTGATCCAGCAGCTCCTTGAGATGGTCTTCGTCGGTGTGGCTGAGGTTGGTTTGCAGCAGCTGGGTGTGGCCAGCGTGGCGGCGCAATTTCTCAATCACCCGATCGGTGGTGGCTTCTTTGACCAGCAGGCAAAGGGCGGCCTTGCCGGGGCCAAGGGCCTCGCCCACCTCCTTGAGAAAGCCGTCATTGATGCCCAGATCCGTCATGGCGCCAGACGCTGCACCCACCCCAGCGCCCACCGCCGCACCCACCAGCGGGTTGAGAAACAGCAAGCCCACCAAGGTGCCCCAAAAGCCACCACTCACCGCACCAGCGGCTGTGAGGTTGAGGGCCTGACGCAGCTCCACCTTGCCTTCGCTGTGGTGCACCACAACCACGG
>CAJWAH010000227.1 GCA_913020095.1 uncultured Synechococcus sp. | reverse complement strand
CCCGCTGCTGGTGGACAAACCCTTGCTGCTACCAGCCAATTCGCTCTACACCACCACCACCATGGCGGCCACGATCGTGGGCTTTGCCTTGGGCGAACCGGTGATGCAGTTGCTGCGCCAGCTGTTGAGCCCCTTGGGCATCAGCCATGGCGAATTCGCCCTGGTGCCCCTGGCCTATGGAGTGGCCACCTTGATCCTGCTGTTTGTACGCACCAATGAGCCGCCGCGGCACAGCACAGGCACCAGTGTGTGGGCCGACATCAAAGACGGCCTGGCCTTTTTGAGCCGCCAGGCCAGCGTGCGCGGGGCGATGCTGCACCTGGTGCTGCTCTACAGCCTGCTGGCGGCCCTGTGGGCCCTGTCGATCAGCTTGGCGATCCGCGTGGCGGGGCTCGGCGCCGAACGCTTCGGCAGCTTGCTGGCCATGGTGGGGCTGGGGCTGGCCATTGGCGCGGTGCTGATCGCGCAGCTGGGCCATCGCTTCCGCCGCTCGGTGCTCGCCGCAATCGGCCTGGGCGGGATGGGCTTCTGCCTCGTGCTGCTGGCCCAACTCCGCCCCAATCTTTGGACCACCCTGGCCCTCTGCGGCGTACTCGGGCTGGGCACCGCCCTGGTGGGTATTCCGGCTCAAACCACGATCCAGGAGGACACCCCAGAAGAGCTGATGGGCAAGGTGTTTGGCCTGCAGAACAACCTGGTGAACATCGCCCTCAGCCTGCCGTTGGTGCTGGCCGGCACCTTGGTGGGCAGCGTTGGTCTGCAACCGGTGCTGCTGCTGTTGGCCCTGCTGGTGTTTGCCGGTGCCGGCATGGAGCGGCCATGGCAACGCAACTAAACGCCGCTGCTAGCTTTTCCCCCTGGCCCATCCTTTGTTGATGCGGATCGCCTGGCTCGGGAAAAAATCGCCCTTCTGCGGCAACGTTTCTTACGGCTTGGCCACCACCGCCGCGCTGCGCGATCGGGGCCATGAGATTCATTTCATCCATTTCGACACCCCAGCCACGCAGATCGGCCGGCTGCTGAAAGCTGGCCCTGGCGATGAGCACGAGCTGGCCGCTGAAGACCAACCCGATGTGGCCTTGCCCTATCTGGTCAAATCGCAGATGTACACCATTCCCTCACCGCGGGCCAACCGCGAGCTGCGGGAATCACTGGAGCGCATCCAGCCCGATGTGGTGCACGCCAGCCTCACCCTCTCACCGCTGGATTTCGGCCTGCCCGAGCTCTGCCAGCAACTGCAGGTGCCGCTGGTGGCCACCTTCCACCCCCCCTTTGATGCCTCCCTGCGCAACATCACCGCCGGCGGCCAGCAGCTGACCTATCAGCTCTATGCCCCCTCGCTGGCCCGCTACAGCAAGGTGATCGTGTTCTCCGATCTCCAAGCCGAGGTGCTCAACCGGCTGGGGGTTCCTGAGGATCGTTTGGCGGTGATTCCCAACGGCGTGGATCCGCGCCATTGGCATCCGGGCAGCTCAGAACTGCAGCAGCGCTTTGACGGCCGCCGGGTCTTTCTCTACATGGGCCGGCTGGCCACCGAAAAAAACGTGGAGGCCCTGCTGCGGGCATGGAAATTGGTGCAGCCGGAAGGCTGCGTGCTGGTGGTGGTGGGCGATGGCCCCCTGCGCAACACCCTGGAAACCTCCTACAACTCGGACAACATCATTTGGTGGGGCTACGAGGCTGATCAGCAGCGCCGCGCCGCTCTGCTGCAGGCCGCAGAGGTGTTCCTGCTGCCATCGCTGGTGGAAGGGCTCTCACTGGCCCTGCTGGAAGCCATGGCCAGCGGCTGCGCCTGCGTGGCCACGGATGCGGGCGCCGATGGCGAAGTGCTGGCCGGAGGCGCCGGCATCGTGATCAGCACCCAAGGCGTGACCACCCAACTGCGCACCCTGCTGCCGGTGCTGCGCGATCAGCGCCTGCTCACCGCCGAACTGGGGCGCCAGGCCCGCCGCCGGGTGATGGAGCGCTACACCCTCAGCGCCAACATTGATTCGATTGAGCGCCTCTACCGCGAGCTCAACAGCCCCTTGCCCCTGGTGGCCTAAGCCAGCTCCGCGCAGCAACGCTCAAAGGCGGCGGCCGGATCATGGGCTTGGGTGATCGGCCGGCCAATCACCAATTGGCTAGCGCCAGCGGCGATGGCTTCTGCAGGACCCATCACGCGGGCCTGATCACCAGCGGCTGCCCCCTT
>CAJWAH010000226.1 GCA_913020095.1 uncultured Synechococcus sp. | reverse complement strand
CCGCAAGAAGGACACCTCCGCCACGGTGGAGGCTTCCCGCAACTTCGCCAACAAGCTCTGGAATGCCACCCGCTTTGCCCTGATGAATTTGGGCGGCGAGACCCCAGCCAGCCTTGGCAAGCCGGATCCTGCAGCGCTGCAGTTGGCCGATCGGTGGATCCTCTCCCGCTTGGCCCGCGTTAACCGCGAGACGGCCGCCCGCTACAGCAGCTATGGCTTGGGGGAAGCAGCCAAAGGCCTCTATGAGTTCGCCTGGAACGAGGTTTGCGATTGGTATCTGGAGCTCAGCAAGCGGCGGCTCAACCCTGGTGAGAACCCCAGCGCTGAGGCCTTGGCTGATCAGCGCACCGCCCGTCAGGTGCTCGCCCAGGTGATGGAGGAGTTGCAACGGATGTTGCACCCGCTGATGCCCCACCTCAGTGAGGAGCTCTGGCACGCGCTCACCGGCGCCGATGACAGCACCTATCTGGCGCTGCAGAGCTGGCCTGAGCTCAATGAGCCTGCCTTGGATGAGGCCCTGGAGCGTTCCTTCAGCGAGCTGTTTGAAGCGATTCGTGTGGTGCGCAACCTGCGCGCTGTGGCGGGGTTAAAGCCATCGCAGGCCGCGCCGGTGCGCTTCATCACCACCCGTTCTGATTTGGCCGAAAGCCTGAAGCGCGCCAGCGTTGATATTGCGGCACTCACCCGCGCTGAATCCGTTGAGGTGCTGGCGGATGCCCCGGCTGGCCGCGCTTTAGCCGGCGTCAGTGGTGAGCTGCAGGTGCTGCTGCCCATCGATGGCCTGGTGGATCTTGAGGCCCTCAAAGGCCGCCTATCCAAAGACCTCTCCAAGGCGGAGAAGGA
This sequence comes from uncultured Synechococcus sp., assembly GCA_913020095.1. Lineage (GTDB taxonomy): Bacteria > Cyanobacteriota > Cyanobacteriia > PCC-6307 > Cyanobiaceae > RCC307. Next base: position 1,399 of record CAJWAH010000226.1, on the reverse strand, counting down.
GATCGCTGGGCTGCAAAAGCGGCTCGATAATCCCAACTTCGCCGATAAAGCCCCAGCCGCTGTGGTGGCTGAGTGCCGCGCCAACTTGGCCGAGGCTGAAACCCAAGCCCAGCTGGCCCGCAAACGCTTGGCTGATCTGAGCTGATCAGGCCACGTTGAGCTTGCGGATGGCGTTGTCCTCCGGCAGTTGGGGTGCTGGGTAGAAGGTGGTGGCGGGGAAGGCGAAATCAGCGCCTGCGCCTTTGACGATCTCGGCGATATCGAGGAACACCTGCTGCTGCACATCCAGCCACTCTTTCCACACCGTGGTGTGGGTGAAGCAGTAGATCATCACGTTCACCGACGAGCTATCCCACTCGTTGAAGTTCACCAGGATCGTTTGGCTCTGGTCGATCTCGGGATGGTTTTCCAGCATCGTGCGGATCTGCTCGGTGACGTCTTGAACCCGGGTGATGTCTTCGTAGCGAAGGCTCAGGCTGGTTTTGATGCGGCGGTTGTACATCTGCCCCGGGTTCTCGATCGGGTTGGTGGCAAACACCGCATTGGGGATGTAAAGCGGGCGGCGATCAAAGGTGCGCAAACGCGTGTGATACCAACCGATGCTCTCAACCGTGCCCTCCAGGCCGGTGGTGCTGATCCAATCGCCTTCTTTGAAGGGGCGATTGAAAAACAACATGAATCCCGAGAGGAAGTTCTGGGAGATGTGTTGGGTGCCAAAGCCGATGCCGATGCCCGCGCCGCCCAGCAGCGTGGCCACGGCGGTGGTGGACACCCCAAAGGTGACCATCAGCGCAGCGCTGGCTACCACCAGCACGCCAATCACATAAAGCCGGTCCAAGAGGCTGATCAACATCGCCTCATCTTTTGGATCCTCCACCTTCAGCCACTCTTCAAAGCTGCGCGAGCGCAGCACGGCATGGCCCAGGCGAATGGCGGCCCAGCTGATGGCCACGATCATCAAGCTGGCCGACAGCCGCGCGCTGGCCAGGCCATTGAGCTTGCTAGTGGCCGGCTCCAACAGCTGCGTGATCCAGCCGGCGTAGAGCGCAGTAGCTAGGCCCAGGGTGAGCGGGCGTTTCAGCGCGAGATGGTGTCGCAGCAGGTTCAGTGGGTGCAGATCATCCAGTCGTGCGCGCCCGGCTCGACGGTGCGCATTTGATTTGATTTGGGGAGGGTCGACGCAGTCCTAACCCTTCCTACGTAACCCTTCCCCCCTACGCAACACCGCAACCGCACCGCAACAGTACATGGACTTCTTGAGCATCCTGGGCATCCCCGCGCTCGACTTCTCGTTCTCGATGGGCGCCGAGTGCGTCGTGACGAAAGATATCGCCAACCACTACTTCCAGCTCATGCTGACGAGCGTGGGCCCGTGCCTCTTGATTGTGCGTCTCCCTAG
>CAJWAH010000225.1 GCA_913020095.1 uncultured Synechococcus sp. | reverse complement strand
CGCTACAACGTTGATCAGCTCAAAGTTGTGAACTGAGCGCAACGGTGATGGCATCGGTGAATGATTCAGCGCTGCCGTTGTTGCAGCAGTGGTGTCAACAGCGGGCAGCCCATGGTCAGCGCTTGCTGGGGCTCTGCGCCCCACCAGGTAGCGGCAAAAGCTGGCTGAGCCGCCAGGTTGGCGATGCTGTGGTCGCCATCTCGATCGATGATCTCTACTGGCCGCAACCCAAGCTGCAACAACACCAACGGGGCCTCCCCGGCAGCCACGACCTCCCTCGCCTCGCCCAGGTGATGGATGAATTCCGCCATCAAGGCCAAACCCTGGTGCCGCGCTTCGACAAAACCCTGGCTGGTGGCGCCGGAGATCGGGTGGATGATCAACACCACCAAGGGGAGCAGCTGCTCTTAGAGGGATGGTGCGTGGGGGCCCGGGGGCTGCCATCACTGGCCGGCTACGAACCGATCTGGCAGCGCCTCGATGCCTTGCTGGTGATCATTCCCCCCAGCCACAACCACGTGTTGCGCTGGCGATTGCAAGCCGAAGCGCGCCAACGCCGCCGCGGCGGGGGCGCCTTGCACCCCGAAGCCGTCACCCGCATGGTGCAGAGCTTCTATGCAACGTTGCCGCCGCAGCAGTGTTTTGAACCGCTGCTGCACGATCCCAAAATCCCCACCTGGTCCTTGCAGCTCGACCACCGCCGCAGGCCAAAAGGCGCGATCAGATCGTGTGGTGACTGAAGCCCTGAAGGCTCAATCACCCATTCCGCCGAAATCCTGATCAAACCCTTCGTCGGGCTCAAACTCACTCCAACCGGGGCTGGCCTCGCTATCGAGGTCGTAGCGGGCATCGATGTCGTCGGTGAGGGTGTTGCCGGTTGGCACGGTGTTGCAGGTGATGCTGCCGTCAGGCCCTGAGGTGCAGCCAGTGAAATCAATGCCGGCCTGAGCTGGCCCAGCAGCGGCCAGCAGAAGGAGCACGCCAAGGCCCACAATGTGGCCCACTTGAGCTGACCTGCGCACCCTCATGTACACCGACTGGACCGCCGTCATCCTGCTGCTGTTCACCGCAGTACCGCTGGCCATCGTGGTGGCAGTCACCGCTTTCTTCATTTGGCGGCAAAAGACGAAGCGCTGAGCATTTCAGCGGGAACCGTCACAGGCTCGTGGTCGTGGACAGCAATGGTTCCCACGCCCATGCAAACCAGGCAGGTGCGGTAAGAGTCGGAACCCTGACGGAGCATTCCACTGCCCCCACAAGCGGTGCAAGTTTCTTGCTTGATCTGCTTGGCGGGGGAGCCCATGGGGACACGAGTCTTATTAATTCCAGTGTGAATAATTCCGGGCCGAATGATCCCGAACACTTCCTTAAGAAATGCAGCGGAAGTGAGCACAATTACTGGTTTGGTATCAACCGACTCCCTTTTGTGGTGATCTGCGCAGCGTTGCGGCGCTTCAGCTCATCCAGCAGCTCCTGCGCACTGAGCTCAGCGCCATAAGGCAGCCAACCGAGTTGCGTAGCCCACTGCCCGATTAACTCCTCCGCGCGACCCCCGCGGCAACGCCACCCCTCAAGGCCTGCTGATCCATCCCGTTTGGCCAGCCGCTGGCCGCCCTGATCACGCAGCAACGGCACATGCCAGTAGCTCGGAGGCGCGCATCCAAGCAGCTGCATCAACGCCACTTGCGGCCCGGTGGTGACCCACAGGTCGTCACCACGGACCACATCGGTGATGCCCAGCCAGAGCTCATCGGCTGCCGTGGCGAGGTGATACGCCAAAAAGCCATCCGCGCGCCGCAGCACCACATCACCAACCTCGGTGAGTCCATCCAAGTGGCTGCTCACCTGGCCTTGTTCAGGCCAGTGCAACCGGCCCGCAGCAAGCCGCAAGCGCCAGCTGGGCAAACGCCCCTTGCGGGCACCCCAATCAGGGGGCAAGCCGCGGCAGGTTCCTGGGTAGAGCGGCCATGCGCCGTGAGGCGCTGAGACATCAGCCAACATGCGCCGGCTGCAATGGCAGGGATACAAGCAGCCTTGGCTCCTTAGCACCGACAGCAAGGAGTGATAAAGCCCGCGGCGCTCGCTCTGGCGAATCACCGGGCCATCCCAAAGCAAGCCCAACCACTGCAAATCGGCGATGGCCTGAGCCTCTGCTCCAGGCCGGTTGCGGGGCGTGTCGAGATCATCAATGCGCAAGAGCCATTCAGCTCCTGCTAATCGAGCCGACAGCCACGACAGCAAAGCCGTGC
>CAJWAH010000224.1 GCA_913020095.1 uncultured Synechococcus sp. | reverse complement strand
TCAAGATCGCGTTGACCTTGAAGGTGCCCAAGGGGGTTTCACCTTCCCTGAAGCTCGTATCGGCGCAGGCAATGCCGTACTTGCCGTAGCCCACCTGAAAGCTCACAGGCGTTGGTTTGCTCTGCAGGGTGCCCTCGCTCTTGGCTGGATCAGCCGCATCGAGCTCGATGCTGATGGTGGGTTGATCCTGGCCGCTGTTTTGGATGGCGCTGCAGGCGCTCAATCCCAGCAATGCCACCAGCCCAACGGGCAAAAACCCAACGCGCATGGCCGCGCACACGTCACTGATTTCATGATGGCGAGATTGTTTGTTGGCGACATAAAAAAAGTGCAAGCAGGGTGCTTGCCGCACCTCGTCATTGCGGCTAGTACGGGTGTACTAAAGCGCATTGGCGATGGCGGGCGAGTCTTGGAGCTATTTGGAGCCAACAGAGCTCAGGCGCTCCCGTTGCAGCCGCGTGTGCATCACCTGTCAGCACTTTCGCTTCAGCGCTGATGGCGACGGTCACACGGTGCTGGCGTGCGGTTGGAAGCAACGGCTGATCGTCAGTGGTGATCACCTCACCAGGCGTTGTGATCAGTGGTTGGTGCGCCGGGAGCTGGAGCAGGGGTGGTGCCCGGAGGTGGCTTGAGCTCTATAACCAGGCCAGAGCCCATCGGCTGATGCCACTGCTGGATTTTGTGAGTGGAGTTGTGGATTGGCTGGTGGGGCTTCCGGCCCTGCTGGCCGGGCTCTATGCGCTGGTGGCTGTTCTCAAGCCTGTTCTGTTGATCGTGTTTGGCCTGGCGCTGTTTCTGCTGATCGAGTGAGCCAGCATGAGCGCAGAGATTGCCTCTGCCATGTCTTCGGCTCGCGATTTGATCAATGCGCACCTGTATCCGGTGCTGGCCACGTTTTCAGTGATCTATTTCGCGATTCAAGTGGCTCCGATGGCGCAGCAAGCCCGCCGCTTTAACCGCTGCGTTGATGGCATCGAGGCCCATCTCAAGGCCAGCAACATTCCCCTGGAATACAGGCTTGGCAACGTGGCGATCCCCGAGCGCATTTGCAACGGCGGCTTTGACCATTAAGCCGATGCTGTGATTTGCCTTACCGGCTACCGATCGTTGGCTCGTGCAGAGTCAGGATCAAGTCCTTCGCTGCTGGCCGATGCCCCCATTGTTCAGCTGCCGCGGCTGCGGGCTATCGATTGAGCGATCCATGGCCACCTACCGGCGCCTGCGCGGCGAAGTGCTGTGTTCCACCTGTCAGGACAAGCAGGAATCAGGGCAGGGTGAAGCCGGAGTTCATGTGCTCAACATCGATCATCACCCAGCCCAGCCAAAACAGCAGTGCTAGTAGGCCTGCAGCGGCAAAAACCTTGGCGGCTGTCCGCAGTGCCACTTCGGTGAAACCCGTTTCTTTCATGGACCGTGGCGGCTTGCGAATGCCACCGATTGTGGAGGAGATCTGCGCCTAAAAGAAAGCCGTTCCTCCACCTCGCGAGGAACGGCAAGTCGCTCGACGCCTGCCAGGGGCAGGCTGATTGGGTCATGGCACAGCCGCTATCTCAAAGTCAATTCGCATAAGGCACTCCCCATAAAGGCCGCCCCATGCAGGAGTTCCGTATCCAGAGGTACGGCACTCCTCTCTGCCAAGGCAGCTGAACCATGGCAGGCTTGAGCCAATGCCGTACCTCCCCCCCTCTCAACCTCAGGCGCGTTGGCTGGTGGTTTTGGCCCAGCTCAGTGGCGCGGTCCTGCTGGCGATGGTGCTGATTTCAGCGCTGCCGTTTTTGCTGTTGTTTGCGGGCATTGGAGCGATCGTTTTGTTTTTCGCCTTGCGTCAATTGCGCCGTGAAGTGGAGCAATCTCCACTGCGTGAATCCTTTGATTTGGATCCCACCCGGCCCATCGACATCACCCCTTGGCACCAGCGTTGGATCAAGCAGTGGAATCAGCGGCAGCGCTGATTTCGATCCGCTTTGGCCGCACGGCTGGTTTGTTGCCATTAATGGGTGAGACGACAACTCATCGTGCGTTGCTGGCTTTCCCTTGTTGCGGTCTCAGCGCTGCTCACACCCATGGCGGCTGTTGCTGCTGCCAGTGAGCCTGAGCCGCCCACAACACGGCAACTCTCCTGCCGCTTCAACGGCGGTGGTTGGCGCAACACCCGCGTGGTGGATTACGGCTTTGCGATTGAAGTCGATCAGCCCAGTGGTGAAACAGCCACCTATCACTTCGCTGTTGACACCTCCCCTCCGCGCGGAGGCAAGGCGGTCGACAACTTCGGCGAGAGTTGGCTGATTGCCAAGGTGCC
>CAJWAH010000223.1 GCA_913020095.1 uncultured Synechococcus sp. | reverse complement strand
ATGGCAAGTGCGATCCCTGGGGACGGTTTTGGGCGGGAACGATGGCCTACGACTTTGCTGCTGGTGCGGGTTCCCTTTGGCGGGTCAATCCTGATTTCAGCTGCATTCGTCAACGTCATGGGTTGACGATTTCCAACGGCTTGGCTTGGAGCCAAGACCGTGGAACCCTTTATTTCATTGACTCGCCGACACGGCAGGTTCTGGCCTTTCCGCTCACGTCCTCTGGTGACTTCTCGGGTGAACCCATCCCGTGCATCACCATTCCAGAGGATTGGGATGCCGTTCCAGATGGCATGTGCATCGATGCGGAGGGAATGCTTTGGATCGCCCTGTTTGGTGGTGGCTGTGTGACGCGCTGGGATCCATTGCGGGGTTGCTTGCTTGAACGGCTGGCGTTGCCCTGTCGTCAGGTCACCTCCTGTTGTTTTGGTGGCCCCAATTTGGATCAGTTGTTTGTGACCACCGCAAGGCGGGAGATGGATGCTGCTGCGATCAAGGCCGAGCCCTTGGCTGGTGGCTTGTTTCAAGCGGACGTGGGTGTGAAAGGGTTGCCGGCCGATTGTTTTCAACTGGCGGCTTGATTCGAGGGGTTGCCCATGACCCATCACGATGAGGGTCGTGCGGAGATGGTGTGTGGCTTCCTCTTTCTCGGCTGAAGCAGCGGAACGGATCATCGTGGCCCTCGATGGCATGGCGCTCGAGCAGGCCTTGACCTTCAGCGCTCAAGTTGACGGGCTGCGCTGGGTGAAGGTGGGCTTGGAGCTGTTTGTGCAGGCCGGGCCGGATGTGGTGGCGCAGTTGCGCGATCAGGGCCTGCGGGTGTTTCTGGATCTCAAATTTCACGACATCCCGGCCACGATGGCCGGGGCCTGCCGGCGGGCGGCGGCACTGGGGGCGGAGCTGATCACGGTGCACGCCTGTGCTGGCAGCGAAGCGCTACAGGCGGCCCAGGCCGCGGCGGTGGAAGGGGCCCAACGTGCCGGTCAACCCGCCCCCACCCTTCTGGCGGTGACGGTGCTCACCAGCTGGGAGCAGCAACGTCTACAACGGGAACTCGCCATTGGCCAGGGCATCGCCGAACGGGTGTCGGCGTTGGCGCAGCTATCGGCAACCGCCGGCATCGGTGGTTGTGTGTGTTCACCACTCGAGGCCTCGGCATTACGGGCTCAGCATCCAGAACCATTCGCACTGGTGACCCCAGGGATTCGCCCCAAAGGTGCAGCTGTAGGTGATCAGGCACGCGTGATGGGTCCGGCTGAGGCAATCGCCGCAGGAGCAAGCCAATTAGTAGTGGGCCGCCCCGTCACCCGCGCCGACGATCCCAGTGCGGCCTTTTCCCAGTGCTGCGCTGAGCTGAGAGCTTGATATCCCTGGATAGTGGTTGGCTTGAGCTGTCGATCGTTCAGAAATGAGCGATCGACAGCTGCTCACCTTGCTTTCTGTCCAATCCTGGGTTCCGTGCCGGCGATCAACCGCTCGATGTTGCTGCGGTGCCGCCACAGCACCAACACGCTGGCCACCAACGACACCACCAAGTAGGCACTGCTGCCGCCGGAGATGAGCATCAGAACCGGCAAGCCGATGGCGGCCACCACGCTGGACAGCGAAACGATCCGGCTGATGCTGATCACAGCCATAAACAACCCGAAGCACGCCAAGCCCACGGGCCAGGCCAGACCCAGGAACATGCCCAGGCCAGTGGCAACGGCTTTGCCACCCTTCCAGCCCAGCCACACGGGCCAGATATGACCGGCCAGAGCGGCCAGGCCTGCTAGCACCTGAACCCAGTCGTTCAATCCAAAGCTTTTGGCGAGCAGCACTGCCAACGCTCCTTTGCCCACATCCAGCAGGAACACCACCAACGCCGGGCCCTTGCCCACATTGCGCAGCACATTGGTGGCACCGGTGCTGCCCGAGCCGCACTGGCGCAGGTCGATGCCCTTGAGCCAACGGCCAGCGAGGTAGCCGTTCGGCATCGAGCCCAGCAGATAGCCAAGCGCCAAAAGCAACAGAGAAGAGAGCAGCATCAGAGCAGGTCGTCGTCGTCGAGCCGTTCGTTCGGGCCAGCGGCAAACGCCAGCCAGAGTGGAAACTGAAGCACAGGAATCGCCACGTCGCGCTCGGCGGTGTCGATCAAGATCAGTGGCACTTCGCCGCGCTCTTCCAATCGATCGGCCCGTTCCACTAGGGCTTCCGATCGTTCAAACAACACGATTCCGCTGCTCGGCCCGAAGTCTTCTCGTCCTAAGCCGAGGGCATCCTGCAGGCCGCGTCTCCATTCGCCCAGCCGTTCGGGCGCCCCCGCCAGCACCAGGCATTGGAATTGGGCG
>CAJWAH010000222.1 GCA_913020095.1 uncultured Synechococcus sp. | reverse complement strand
TGCTGTCTTCATTGGCTTCCAGTTCCCGCTCCCAGCCGCCGTAAAAAGCGACATCAACCCATTGGGGATCAGCCACCACAGCGGAATAGCGCACCGTGATCTCTCTGCCAGTCGGGCGCAACAACCGGATGCTCTGATCCGGTAGAAACTCCACCAGCTGCTCACGCGCCGGTGGCAGAACAATGGGTTGGGGGGGGATTAGCTCTGGCGGAGGGTCCCAACTCAGCGGCTCCGGCTCCTGGGGCAGTGGCCACAGGGCAGCCGCGCCAACCACCGCACCGGCGAGAGCAAGAAGCACGGCCAGGCTGCGGCCCATCACCCCAACGCGGTTGCTGGTTTCATTGTGGTGAGATCTCAGTGATCTGCAGCGACTAATGCGGCGCTTTCAACAGCTGTTGCAAGGGCTCGATCGCACCACGGGCACCAGCGCCAAGCAGCAACTGCTGGAGAACTATTTCAGAGAAGCACCAGCAGCTGATGCCGCTTGGGGGCTGGAGTTGTTGCTGGGCAAACGCCGCCGGCGTCTGATCACCGGCCGGCGCCTACGGCAGGTGGCCCAGCAGCTCAGCGGCCTGCCGCCATGGCTGTTTGACGACTGCCATGCCCAAGTGGGTGATAGCGCTGAAACGGTTGCTCTCACGCTGCCGGCTGGCAACAGGCAGGCCGTCGACCAACCACTGCATCAATGGATGGAGCGCAGCCTGCCTGAACTGGCAGCGCTCGATAGCGAGCGGCAAGACAAGGCATTAGCGGCGCTTTGGGATGGGCTCTGCCAAGACGACATTTATCTGCTCAGCAAGCTGCTCAGTGGTGGCTTTCGCGTTGGAGTCAGCAGCGGTTTGGTGCAAAAAGCGCTGGCGGCAGCGGCCGGTGTAGAGCCCAGCACCATCGCCCAGCGCTTGATGGGTGGCATCGAGCCAAGCGCAGCCACCTTTGAGCAACTGATGAATTCAGAAGCGGAGGCAGGTGGTCCGCCGCCTGGGCGGCCCTATCCGTTTTTTCTGGCCAGCCCTTGGGAGAGGGAGAACGCCCCGCCATGGCAAGCCGATCACTGGCAAACGGAGTGGAAGTGGGATGGCATTCGCGCCCAACTGATCCGCCGGCAGGGTGAGGTTTTTCTTTGGAGCCGCGGCGAGGAGCTGATCAATCAAGCCTTCCCCGATGTGGTGCAACTGGCCGATCAGCTCAGCGATGGCACGGTGCTCGATGGCGAGCTGCTGGTGTGGCCAACCGGCAGTGATCAACCTCAAGACTTCGGCGCCCTACAACGCCGGCTTGGCCGCAAAAGTCCTGGCCGCAGCTTGCTCACCGACTGCCCCGCGGCCTTGATCAGCTACGACCTGCTCGAAGCTGCTGGCAACGACCTCCGGAGCCAACCGCTGCGCCAACGGCGCCAGCAACTGGAAGCCATGGCCCAGAGCTGGAAAGGCAACCTCAGGCTGTCAGCAACGATGACGATCGAGAGCTGGGATGCACTGGAGCAGTTGCGATCACAGGCCCGCGCCCATGCAGCCGAAGGCCTAATGCTGAAAGCCTTGGACTCTCCTTACCTCGAGGGGCGCAAGCGCGGGCATTGGTGGAAGCACAAATTGGATCCCCTCAGCCTGGATGCGGTGCTGATTTATGCCCAAGCCGGCAGCGGACGCCGCGCCAACCTGTTCACCGACTACACCTTTGCGCTTTGGAATGGCCAGCAGCAGCCCCCGTCGCTGGTGACCTTTGCCAAGGCCTACTCCGGCCTCAACGATCAAGAAATCAACGAACTCGACCGCTGGATCCGCCGGAACACCGTGCAGCGCTTTGGCCCGGTGCGATCGGTGAAAGCCGAACAGGTGTTTGAAATTGGCTTTGAGGGGATTCATGCCTCAAGCCGCCACAAATCAGGCATCGCCGTGCGCTTTCCGCGCATCCTGCGCTGGCGCCAGGACAAACCCGCCGATGAAGCCGACACACTGCAAACGGCGGAGGCATTGCTGCAGCGATGACAACCCTGCAGCCGATTGAAGCGTGGTTTGAGGCCCAGGGCTGGACGCCACTGCCCTTCCAACGGCGCTGCTGGCAGGCCTACCTGGAGGGTCAAAGCGGGCTGATCCAAGTGCCCACGGGATCGGGCAAAACCTTTGCCGCCGTGATGGGGCCGATCGCGCGGATGTTGGCGGAGAGCCCTGCCCCAAAAGGGTTGCGCCTGCTCTACATCACACCGCTGCGTGCCCTCAGCCGTGATCTGGCCCTGGCCATCTCTGAACCGATTGAAGCCATGGGCTGGCCGCTGCGGGTTGGCATTCGCAATGGCGACAGCAGCAGCACCGAGCGCAGCAAGCAACTCAAAGTGCCGCCGCACATCCTGATCACAACGCCCGAATCGCTGACGCTAC
>CAJWAH010000221.1 GCA_913020095.1 uncultured Synechococcus sp. | reverse complement strand
CAGCAGCGCCAAATCGCTGGGGTGACTTGCCTTCAGGCGGATCCTGCACGTCAAGAGAGTTGGGCTGCAGGGTCAGCGCTGCAGCAAGCCCTTGCGCAAGCCGAAGGCGTGGTGAATTTGGCCGGCGAGCCGATTGCTGAAAAGCGCTGGACCCCTTCCCATCTCGAGGTTCTGCGTCGTAGCCGCATCGATACGACCAAGCATTTGGTGGCGGCGATCAACGCCAGCCCAACGCCGCCGCAGGTGCTAGTGAGTGCCTCGGCTGTGGGCTTCTACGGCACCAGCGAAACCGCCAGCTTCAGCGAAGACAGCCCAGCAGGAGCCGATGTACTCGGCAAGCTCTGCGCCCAGTGGGAAGCCGCTGCCCAAGAGGTCAACCCCAGCACTCGGCTGGTGATCACCCGCATTGGCATTGTCTTGGCGGCTGATGGCGGAGCGCTCGGCAAGATGCTGCCAATTTTCCGCGCTGGTTTTGGTGGGCCCATTGGCTCGGGCCAGCAGTGGATGAGTTGGATTGCTCGCACCGATCTTTGTGGCTTGATCGCCGCGGCGCTGACCGACTCCTCGTTGCAGGGCACCTACAACGCCACAGCGCCCAATCCGGTGTCGATGCGTGAGTTTTGCTCCGAGCTGGGCCGGGCTTTGCGGCGCCCGAGCTTGCTGCCAGTGCCTGGTGCCGTTTTGAAATTGCTCTTGGGTGATGGCGCGGAAGTGGTCCTTCAAGGTCAGCAGGTGTTGCCCCAAAAACTGCAGGCTCAGCAGTTTGCTTTTCAGGCGCCGCAGCTGGATCAGGCCCTAGCGCTCAGCTTGAAGGGTTAGTTCGGCGCTGCCACCAGCCCAGCACTCCGCTGATCACAGCGGCGGCCATCAGCAGCCCAATGGCTGGGGTGAACAGCGGCTCCCAGAGCTGCTGGAACACCGCTAAGGGCTGATGGATGCCGCGGGCTTCGCACAGCACAGCGGCAAGAAACCAAAAGGCTCCGGCGATCACCACAAACACATCGGCAACGAGCAGACGGTCCAACCAGCGTTTGAGGGGCTCCATCACGGTTGTTGCAGCCTCTCCAGGATCGCGCGCGCCATCCGTTTGGTGCCGCCGGCTTGGCCCAGTCGTTGATCTCCCTCCTCGCGCAGCTGCTGCAGCGTTGCCTCCGGTAGCTGCAGCAAGTCCTCGAGCAATTCAGCGCTGGCGATCAGGGTGTTCGGGTCATCCACATCGCCGCCTGCGCAATGCACCGCCGGGCCTAAGAGGCGCCGTTGGGCTTCGGCAAAGCCCACGGTGAATTGCGGGCCATGGCCGGCGAGTTGCAGCACCGGCTTACCCAAACCAGCGGCCTGTTCGCTCGCCGTGCCCGCCATCGACACCACCACCTGCGCTGCTGGCAGCAGGGTGGTGAACTGCCCCCAGCAGCACTGCAGCACCAGCCCTTTGCGCTTGAGCCAGAGGCTGCGGCTGGTGCTGCTGCTCAAGCTCCAGCCGCGGCTGGCGGCCAAGGCTTCCACCGCTGCGGCGGGCAGTTCGCGCACCAACGCCGCCTGGAAATCGTGTTTCCGCAACCCAGCGGGCAGTTCCTCGAGCAACGCCAGCATGCGCTCGAGGTTTTGGCGCGCTTCCGGCAGACGGCTGCCGGGCAGCAGCAGCACCCGCCCGGAGCGCTCGCTGGCATCAAGGGCCACCAAGCCATCCATGAAGGGATTGCCGAGAAACTCCACCGGCCGCCGCAATTGCTCGCTCAGATCACTGGCGCTCAGGGCATCGCGGCTGAACACCGCGGCAAAGCGTTTGCTGGCCAGGCATGGCCCGCAGGGCCACGGCAGCCTGAGGCGGCCTTCGTAATGGCTGGAGTAGGCCACCAGATAGGTGATCACCGGCTTGCGGCTGAGCCAGGCCAAGATCACGGGGATCACATCGCCCACCACAACGATTCCATCGGCATGGCGCGCTTCCTGCAGCAGCCTCCAGCTGCGCTTGAGCAGATAGAGCACCTGCCCTTGCAGGATTTCTTTCAAGCGGCCGGCAAAACTGGCGTAGCCCAGCCCGCCGGTGCTGAAGCTTTGGGTACGGCCCGCAATTGGAAGCTCTGCCTGCCGGTAGGGCGCGCCATCGCCCACCAAGGGCACCGCTCGCACCGAAGCGCCCTGCTGCTGCAGCGCTTTGCCAAGACGGGCACCACTGAGGTCTTCCCCATGACCATTGCTGAGCAGCAGCAGCTGCATCTCAGTCCGCCAGCCAGGCCTGCACTTTCAGCAGTGCCGGCCAACCCGGCCGCCGCTTGAGGCCATCAGCGATGGAAACCTCCAGCTCCTGGCCTAGCTCGGGGGAGAACACCATCACGCGCTTGACGATCTCGATGTGCTCACGCACGCCTTTGGCGCCTGTTTCCAGCATCGCCAGGGCCAAATT
>CAJWAH010000220.1 GCA_913020095.1 uncultured Synechococcus sp. | reverse complement strand
GGACGGCAGTGCCGGTTGCTACGTCTGGCCGGAAGATCGGGTGCTGATCCGCCGCTGCGAGCAGGCCGCCCGCTTTGTGCGCCTGGCCGACCACGAATACTTCCGCGTGTTGGGCGAAAAGCTGGGCTGGGGTCTGCCCCATGTGGCCAAGCCGGGCACGCTGCCTTTGGCCTCGTGAAGCCAACTCTGCTTTTGATTGGTGAGCGCGCCTTGGAATTGCGCGAGCGGCTAGAGGCTTCCGGCTACGACACCGTGGGCTGGAGCGGCACCGATGCCGTTGAATCGATTGGAGCCGGGTTGATCCCGCAAGATCGGGTCAAAGCGGTGCTGATCACCAGCGATGAGCTGGCGGTGGTGCCATTGCTGCAAAAGAGCTGCGGCGCTGGCGATCGGGTGCCGCTGCTGGTGGAGGCGATGGCCGATGACCTGGCCGCCCGCAGCCAATGCCTCAAGCTCGGCGCCAACGACTTTTGGGTGCAAGACGCCCCGCCAAGCGACCTGCTGCAGAGGCTGCGGCTGCAACTCTCCCTGGAGCCCCGGCCCCACATCCTGTTTGATGCACCGGCCAGCGAGAGCAAACAAACCACCCTGAAGCTGCTGGATCTGCGCCTGGAGCCGCGGCAACGGCGTGCCTGGCGCGGTGAGCGGGAACTGCAACTCACCGAGCGGGAATACTCGCTGCTGCTGCTATTGCTGGAGCATCAAGGTGGCAGCGTCAGCCGCCAAACCATCCTGGAAGAGGTGTGGGGCCAGAGCGATGAGGAGGCCAACGCCAACGTGATTGAGGTGTATGTGCGCTATCTGCGCCGCAAGCTGGAAGAAAACGGCGAACGGCGCTTGATTCACACCGTGCGCGGCGTGGGCTACACGCTCAGGAGCTGATTCAGGCGATGTTTGCTCCCCTGTTGCCCCTGCTGCTGGCGCTGACGCCGCAGTATCTGCCGATCAGCGCCAAGTGGTGCCTGCCCCAGGGCTGCATTGGCCTGGAGGTGCCGCAAACCTCAGCGCAATTCCAGCAGGGCTTGATGCAGCGCCCCGCCTTGGATCCCTGGCGCGGCATGTGGTTCCGCTTTGAGCCAGCCCGGCCGGTGGGCTTTTGGATGAAGAACTGCCTGGCCCCCTTGGATCTGGTGTTCACCAAAGGCGGCCAGGTGATTGGCATCGAAGCCGATGTGCCCCCTTGCACAGCTGATCCATGCCCCACCTACCGCTCACCGGGGCCGGTGGATGGGGTGATCGAACTGCGCGCGGGCCGCGCCAAGGAGCTGGGCCTTAAGCCCGGCAGCCCCGCAGCACCAGTACCGGGTTCAACGGGGCTAGGCGCGTACCGCCAGCCAGCGGCATCCCCCGACTGACCTGCAGCTGCATCAGGCTCACCTGCAGCCCATGGGCCTCCAGCACAGGGCGCAGCTCAGCCACCGCTTCCAAGGTGGCCAAGGGAATCACCACCACACCGCCGGCGCGCAAACGCGGCAACAAGGCCGCCAGCAGCTGAGCTCTGGCTGCGCCACCGCCGCCCAACAGCACCCGATCGGGATCGGGCAACTCAGCCAGCAAGCTGCGGGCATCGCCCTGCAACACCGCCGCCGGCTGCACCGCTAACCGCTCGGCGTTGGCCTGGATCAAGGGCACCGCACCGCTGCGGCGCTCCACCGCAAAAAGCCCAAGCTCTGGGCAAAGCCTCAAGGCCTCCAAACCCACGCTGCCGGTGCCGGCACCGAGATCCCACAGCACCCCAGCGCTGGGTAGATCCAACTCCGCCAGCAGCTGGATGCGCACCTCGCGCTTGGTCATCAAGCCGGGGTGATCGGCGTGCTGGTGATACGCGCCATCGCTGATCCCGAAGAGCGGTAGCCGTTCAGTGGCCAATGGCTCGGCTTTGGCGATCAGCACCACCAAATGCAAAGGATCAAGATCCGCTGGCAGGGGATCGCTGCTGGCCAGCTCAATCACGCGCTCTTCTGGGTGATCCAGCCGCTCGCAGATCCAGAACCCATAGGCGGCCTCCAACCCCGAAGCCCTCAGGATCTGGCGCACCTCGCCGGCACCGCCGCGCCCAGGGTCGGTAAGCACCGCCAAAGCCTCAGGCCGCTGCTGCAAGCAAGCCGCCAACGCATCGGGCTCGCGGCCATGCAGCGACAGCCACTGGGCGTTTTGCCACGGCCGCCCCAAACGGGAGAAGGCCAGCTGCATCGAGCAGGGGCAGGGATGAAAGCGCAGCTGCTCGGCAGAGAAATGCTGCAGCAGCAGCCGGCCAATGCCAAACCAGAGCGGATCACCACTGGCGAGCAGCACGGCGCTGCGGCCCGCGGCCACTCCAAGAGCCAATGCCTCAATCGCCGCCTGGGGCTGATCGGTGTTGATCAGCTGAGCCTCAGCAGGCAACTCATGGTGCAAGCGGCTGGGGGCGGCAATCACA
>CAJWAH010000219.1 GCA_913020095.1 uncultured Synechococcus sp. | reverse complement strand
TGAGCAGCTGGGCGCTCGCAGGCAACTCGTGATGCATGCGGCTGGGCGCAGCAATCACAGCCGCCCCATCCACCAACTGGCGCTGGGCAGAAGCCAAGCCAGAGAGGCCAGCGGCGGTGGTGCCGATCACATGGAGCATGTAGCCAGTCTCATCTGCTCACAGCCAGGGGGTAGACAAATTTGACGGACGATTGCAAAACTGGCCGCTCGCCATTGCCGGTCACCTTCTGCTCTCCCGTCTCTCCCCCTACCGCAGCCGCCGTTTCCTGCTGGTGACCCTCGCTGGTTGGACCATTTTTCTGCTGCCTGTTGGCCTGATGAGCCTGGCCACCTACACCCCACGCCAAGAGGTGGGGGTGAAGCGCAGCATGGCGGCCCGCAAGATCGGCGCCGGTTGGGTGCGCAGCAACCCCCTTGTGCGCTAGGGGATTTCCGGCAAGCTGACACGAATTCCAACTAACCCATGGCGCCCTTCGGGCTCTCCAGGCTGCGCTCCCTGTTGCGCCGAGAAGGCCGCCAAGGCCACACCACCCCCACCGCCAGCTGGAGCCGCCCGTTTGGCCAGGGCTGGGAGTCGCCCTACACCGTTCGCTACGCCAGCAACCTCGATGACGGCCCCTGGCATGGGGCGCCCCTCGGCGGCTTTGGCGCCGGCTGCATTGGCCGCAGCTCCAAAGGTGATTTCAACCTCTGGAACATCGATGGCGGTGAGCACTGGTTTGGCTCGCTGCCCGATTGCCAGTTCGCCCTCTTTGAAGACAACGGCACCGAGAGCCGCGCCCATGCCCTGGCGGTGGCGCCCGAGGCCGATAGCTCCAAGCCCGAAGGCGAAGCGCCCCTGAGCAGCTGGAGCTGGTATCCCGCCAGCACCGCTGATAAGCCCACCGGCAGCTACAGCGCCCGCTATCCCCTGAGCTGGTTTCACTACAGCGGCGTTTTTGGCTGTGAGGCCAGCTGCGAGAGCTTCAGCCCGATCATTCCCGGCAACTACCGCGACACCGCCCTGCCGGTGGCGGTGTTCCGCTGGCGTTTCCGCAACCCCAGCCGCAAGCCGCTCAAGCTCTCGTTGCTGCTGAGCTGGCGCAACACCACCGGCTGGTTCTGCAACACCGACCCCAGCGCTGCGGTGCACTTCCGCGACGACGGCAGCCCCGAGCACAACTACGTGCCCGCCATTGGCGCCACCCAAGGCCAGCGCAACCGCGCCATCAATGCCCCCGGCCTGCGCGGGGTGGTGATGGAGGGCCCCTTGAGCGAACCCATCGCCGAGGGCCAAGGCCAGTGGTGCATCGCTGTGCCTGAAGAGCTCGAGGGGGTTGAGCTGATGCGCTGCAGCCGCTGGAACCCCCATGGCGATGGAGCTGAGATCTGGCAGCGCTTTGCCGCCGATGGCTCGGTGCCGGAGAGCAACAACGACCGGCGCAGCGGCAACAACGATCCGGTGAGTGCCGCGATGGCCCTGCGCTTTGAGCTCGCCCCTGGCGCTGAGCTGGAGCTGCCGGTGGTGATCAGCTGGGATCTGCCCGTCACCGCCTTTGCCACCGGTAGCCAATGCCTCAGGCGCTACACCGATTTCTTTGGCCCCAGCGGCGATCAAGCCGCCGCCATTGCCGCCGATGCCCTGCTGCGCTGGCCCCGCTGGCGCCAGCAGATCGAGGAATGGCAAGCGCCGGTGCTGCTGCGCGACGACCTGCCCGAGGAGCTGCGCATGGCCCTCTGCAATGAGCTCTACGACCTGGCCAGCGGCGGCACGCTGTGGAGCGCGGCGAGCGCCAGTGATCCAGTGGGCCGCTTTGGCGTGCTCGAGTGCCTCGACTACGCCTGGTACGAAAGCCTTGATGTGCGGCTCTACGGCTCCTTTGCCCTGCTGCAGCTCTGGCCTGCGTTGGATCGCTCGGTGCTGCGCAGCTTTGCCCGCGCCATCCCCGCAGCCGATGCCACGCAGCGGCCGATTGGTTGGTATTTCACCCAAGGGCGCGGCCGCGTGGAAGCCGATCGCAAGGTGGCCGGCGCCACCCCCCACGACCTCGGCGCCCCCAACGAGCAGCCCTGGGATGCCACCAACTACACCGCCTATCAAGACTGCAACCTCTGGAAAGACCTGGGCAGCGACTTCGTGCTGCAGGTGTGGCGCACCTACCAGCTCGCTCCCGATGGCAAAGACCTCACCTTCCTGGCCGACTGCTGGCCAGCCTCGGTGCAGGCCCTGCGCTACCTAAAAACCTTCGACATCAACAACGACGGCCTGCCCGACAACGGCGGAGCGCCGGATCAAACCTTTGATGATTGGGCCCTTAAAGGCGTGAGCGCCTACTGCGGCGCCCTTTGGATCGCTGCCCTGGAGGCGGCCCTAGCGATGGGCCAAACCCTGGCTTTGGAGTTGGGGGTCGACACCGCCGCTGAACAGCGCGATTTCAGCCAG
>CAJWAH010000218.1 GCA_913020095.1 uncultured Synechococcus sp. | reverse complement strand
GACTGTAAATCCGCTGGCTCTGCCTACGTTGGTTCAAATCCAACCCGGCCCATCCACCACACGCCCTTGTAGCTCAGCGGTAGAGCACTCCCTTGGTAAGGGAGAGGTCACGAGTTCAATTCTCGTCAAGGGCTTCATCCTCCAGGTGGCACCCCTGGAGAGAACCAAGACCTCTGCTCACGCTTGCCCCGGCCGCCCGTCACCATGGCCGCAGTAGGGAGAAGGCCCGTGGAGGCAATGCAACAGCTGGTGCGCGCAGGTAGCACCCGCCAGCTGGCCTGGCGCCAACAGCAACTCAACAACCTCGAAGCTCTCCTTCAGGAACTAGAGGCACCCCTTCAAGCTGCCCTGGCTGCTGATCTGGGCAAGCCAGCGGTGGAAGCCTTTTTCGAAATTGTGGGCGTGCAAGGTGAGCTCAAGCTCGCCAAGAAGCAACTCAAGCGCTGGATGGCCCCGCGGCGTGTGGCCTTACCGGCTGTGCAGCAACCAGGCCGCACCTGGGTGCAAGACGAGCCCCTGGGCACCGTGTTGATCCTGGGCCCTTGGAATTACCCGTTGATGCTGGTGTTGCGGCCGCTGGTCTCAGCCCTGGCCGCCGGCAACACAGCGGTGTTGAAACCATCTGAGCAAGCGCCTGCCGTGGCGAAGCTGCTGGCCGAGATGGTGCCGCGCCATTTCGAGGCTGATGTGGTGCGGGTGGAACTGGGGGGAGCAGAAACAGCCCAAGCCCTGCTGAAGCAGCCCTTTGACCATGTGGTCTTCACCGGCGGCACAACAATCGGCCGCGAGGTGATGAAAGCCGCAGCTGAGCAGCTAATTCCGGTAACGCTCGAACTGGGGGGCAAGAGCCCCTGCATCGTTTTGGATGACGCTGATCTGCAGGTGAGCGCCCGGCGCATTGCCTGGGGCCGCTTCCTCAATGCCGGCCAAAGCTGCGTGGCCCCGGACTACGTGCTGGTGACCCCGGCCATGCGTCAGCCACTAGAGGCCGCGCTCAAGCAAGCCATCGCTGAGTTCTATGGGCCTGATCCACGCCAATCGCCGGACTTCGGCAGGCTGGTGAGCACCCGCCAATTCGATCGGGTTGATGCCCTTTTAAACGGCGCCACGGTGTTGCACGGCGGCGAGCGCGCGCGCGAAGAGCGCTACATCGCCCCAACGCTGGTGGAGGGAGATCCCGATAGCGCCTTGATGCAAGAGGAGATCTTTGCGCCGGTGCTGCCGATCATTGAAGTCAGCGATCTCGAAGCAGCGCTGCGTTTCATCGCCGAGCGGCCCAAACCGCTAGCGGCCTATCTGTTCAGCCGCAGCAACAACGCCCGCCAGCAGCTGATTGAACGCACTCAATCCGGCAGCGTGGCGTTCAACGATGTGATCGTGCAGGCCGGCGTGCCGGGGTTGCCCTTTGGTGGCGTGGGCCCCAGCGGCATTGGCCGCTGCCATGGAGAAACCGGATTCCGCAGCCTTTCGAATCAAAAATCGGTCTACCAAAGGCCCTTTGCCCTGGATCTGGCCTGGCGCTATCCCCCCTACGGAAACAGGCTGTCACTTCTGAAGCGGCTACTCGGCTGATAGAGGGGCACAAGGGGACTGGCGCAGCGCTTTTGGCTGCTTATGGTGCGCCCATCGAATTATTCGCTGGTCATGCGTAAATCCCTGCTTGCCCTGCTGGTGGTGATGGCGGCGGTGCCTGCGCGGGCGCAGGAAGCGGTGCATGTGATGCAGCCCAAGCAGACCCTCTATGCGGTCTCGCGCATGTATGGCGTGCCGGTGAAGACGCTGCTGCAGATCAACAAGTTCGCCAACCCCAACAAGATCAAGGTGGGCACGGCCATCAAGCTGCCCGCTGGCACCAAAGCGGTGAACTCACCAGCCGCCACCTTGGCCACCCAATCGGTTCCTGAGAGCACAGCCACCGCAACCACCGAAACGGCAGCTGTGACAGCTGTTGAAAGCGAGGATGACGACACCGAAGTGCTGGCGAAAAAGACACCAACCGCTGACTGGCGTTATTTCGGCCCGCTGCAGGTGGATTGGAGCAACTGGCGCACCATGGCCGGCAGCCTGGTGGCCCCAACCCTGAACAAGCAAAAACAGCCCCTCTATGTGGCTGTTAACTGCGGTGCCCGCAAGCTCAACATCACCGGCTCCGGCGGCACCTGGAAAACCTGGGAATCACCGGCTGAA
Organism: uncultured Synechococcus sp.; assembly: GCA_913020095.1. Classification (GTDB taxonomy): domain Bacteria; phylum Cyanobacteriota; class Cyanobacteriia; order PCC-6307; family Cyanobiaceae; genus RCC307. The sequence goes on along the minus strand of CAJWAH010000218.1, from coordinate 239 downwards.
ACCTTTGAGCGCGACTTGGTCAAAGCCGCCTGCGCCGATCCCAAAATCGGCAAAGGCTGAGGCCAGCGCAGCGGCCTGGGCCGGCGCAACCAACTAGCTCCAGCGCTGCTGAGCCAGTGGCGCTTGCCGCTGCCGTCTTCTTTCACCAATTCAGCTTCCACTAGGCGCCTAAGGGCCCAGCGCCACAGCGGTGCTGGGTGGGCTTCATCAGCCAAATCAGCCGCCAGATCAGCCGCCTC
>CAJWAH010000217.1 GCA_913020095.1 uncultured Synechococcus sp. | reverse complement strand
TAGAGAGACAAAAATGATCAGTATGAGTAATATGAATAAACATGGAATTAATATACGGTTCAGTCGTTCCAATCCTTCCTTAATCCCTTTGACAAGAATCGAGACACCTGCTAAAATGACAACGAAAAAAATGATGACAATACTAATAGCAACGACGACAATAACACTGACGCAGAAGATGCTCCACCGACGACGTCTGGCTCTTCTCGCTGGCCTTGGGCTGCCTCCTCGCGCAGACCGTGGCCTCACTCTTCCTGCCATCGCTGCAGGGCCAGCTCTTCGATCACATCATCGACGCCAACCACGTGTGCCGCATGAATGGGACCGACTCGCCCGAATGCCACAAGCACGAGAACGGCTTCACGACGACGGTCGTGGGAATAGGTCAGGACGCCACCGGCGTCCGGAGGGTCTGGTGGAACGACCGCACGCCCCACGCCTGGAACCGCATGAACATCGAGTGCCGGCAGATCTGCAAGAGGCCCTGCTCGCCCTCGGTGAGGGGGCCACGCAATTGATCTTCCGCGCCCTGATTGCCGTGGTGGGTTTGGAAGTGCTGAGCTTCCTCTGGCGCCTTGGGCTGCCGCAAAACCTGATGGGGGCGCTGGCCTAAACGGCTCAACTGCGGAACAGGCGGCTGTAAAGCTCAGCGTGTTGCAGCTGGGCGAACCCCGCCCCAACCCCAGAACTCCACAGCTGATGGGGATCCATCCCTGCCAACGCCTTGGCCTGACCATCAATCACTGGAGCCAGCGCCAGCTGCAAGCGCTGACCTTGGGTGGGGCCTAACGGCACCAAGCGCACAGCAGCGCTGATCTGATTAGCCACCCAACTGAACAGATAGCCCTGGCGCAGGGCCTGAGGCTCAACACCCAAACAACAGCCAGCCCAGCACCAAGCTGCCGGCCAGCTCAAATCCAAGGCGCCATTGGGCAGGGGCCAGCCCAACTCAGCCAGCAGTTGCAACAACGAGCGGCCCATCTGCCGCTGTTGCTGGCGCAATTCCAAAGCTTCGCGCTGCGCCAGCAGCCAACCATCGAGATCGCGCAGCTGCGCCTCAGCTGCGGCATCAGCACCGGTTGGCCACTGCTGCAAGCACTGCTGCATGGGCTCCAGCGCGGCGGTCTCCAGCCGCACCACGCCCAGGCGCAACTCAGCCTCAAGCCAATCGCCCACATCCTGCGGCGATCTGAGCTGGCCCCGTTGCACCAGCACCTCAAGGCCTTCGGAGTAGCTGAACGCGCCCACCGGCAAAGCCGGACTGACCAACTGCAGCAGCGCTAAAGGAGCACTCATGGGTGGTGGTGGTGATCAGCTGAGCCGTAGGCGCCACCCTCGGGGCAAAAGGGCGCCTCTTGCTGGTCGAGTTGCAGTCCCCGTTGGCGCAGCATCTGCTCCAACACCGAATCCGCCAGCAAACGCAATTCCTGGGGGTGCACCTCCAAGGCCACATGGCGATTACCCAGGTGATACGCCGCCTGCAGCAGAGCCAATGGCTCAGACGCTCTCACCACCACCACTGGTTCTGGCGCCGCGGCCACCACCACCTGTGGTGTGCCACCGGCATCGGCGAGGCCGCATCCAGGGATCAGCTGCTGACCGCGCGGCAACTGAAGCAACACGGCGCGGCCATCCTCCAAGTAGCGGCGACCTCGGCAGACGCGGCGTTCAGCAGCGCTGAGCGGCAAGCGCGGCAATGTGGCCGATGCAGCACCATCCAACTGCTGCGTCAGCACCATGGGAGTGTCGCCTTGGGCCAAAAGCACGTCCTCTTTGGGTCAGCTTTGCGGCGCGATGGCGCCAATCCGGTCATAACCGCTACCAACCAGACCATGGCCGACAGCCAAGACCAAATGCAGCCCTGGCGTGGGTCGGTGAGCTTGCGCTTTGCACCAGCGGCCGATGGCACCACCCAATGGCAGGGGGGAGCCCGTTCACCGCTCAAGCTGCTGCGTCATTTCACAGCCGGTGATGGCCGCTGCGTGATGCCGCTGCTGCACACCGCTGGCGGACTGGTGGGGGGCGATCAGCTCGAGATTGGCCTGCATGCCGCCGCCGGCAGCCGCAGCTTCCTCACCAGCGTGGCGGCCCAAAAGATCTATGGCAGTCGCGGCCGCTCCAGGGTGCAACCGCAGGGGCGCTGGGCCCAAATCGCCTTGCAGGCCGAGCTCGAAGCCGGAGCCGATCTGGAATGGCTACCGCAGGAAACCGTGGTGTTTGCCGGAGCCTTGCTGGAGCAGCAGCAACGGATCACCCTGGCGCCGGGTGCCAGTTGGCTGGGGGCTGATGTGGTGCGGTTGGGCCGCACGGCCCGCGGCGAAGACCTGGGCGCCGGGCGCTTTTGCAACAGCCTCAGCATTCGCCGCGGTGAGCAGTGGGCTGTGGTGGAGCGGCTCTCCCTGGAGCAAGAGCAACTACACCATCCCCATGGCATGGGCGGCGAGCCAGTGCTGGGAACGCTGATC
>CAJWAH010000216.1 GCA_913020095.1 uncultured Synechococcus sp. | reverse complement strand
GCCAGCACCACCCCATTCATCCAGGAGTAGCCGGAGCGGGCCCCCAAGGTCTTAAAGCCGGGATGGCCGATGTAGATCGTGGTGGGAAAGCACGAACCCAAGGCGGCCGCGCTCAACGTGCCCAGGCCATTGATCAGCAAACAACTACGGGTTGGGTAGCGATCACCGGCCGCCTCAGCGCTATCGAGGTTTTGCAGCGAACCGATCACGTTGAACAAGCCCATCGGGATGATCACCCCTAGCCAGGGCACCAACTCCCCCCGGGCCTGCCACAGCCCAGCGAGCTGAACCATCGGCGCCTGCCAACCCACCAGAGACCAGCTCTGTTGCCAGGCGCCAGGCGCCACCTCCATCAACCCACTGCCCCAAGCGAGCACCAGCCCCAGCAACAGGGCAAACAAACCCGTCGGCAGTGGCCAGCGCACTCGGCCGTAGTAGCCCAACAGAATCACCGCCAAACTCGCCAAACCCACCAGAGGGTTGGCATAGGTGCGCAGCAGAAAGCCAAGCGAGATGTAGCCCAGGGCAATCCCGGCGAGGGTGGAGAGCAACGCCGCCCGCGGCAACCACAACCGCAACTTGTGGGCGCAAAAGGCTCCAGCGGTTTCAATTAGACCGGAGCCGAGGCAGGCCACCATGCCGGCTTGCCATGAGCGGGTAATGGCGGTGCTCTCATCCAGCCCTGCCCCCAAGGCGGTGAGCTTGACCGGCAGCATCACCAAAAAGATGTAGGCGAACAGGCTCACGGTGTTGATGCCATAGGGCAACGCCGTGCAGTCCTGGCGTCCTTCCTGGAGCTCCAAAACACGCGCTTGGCGGGCATAAGCCAAATTGCCCAGCAGCAAGCTGATGCCGGTAGCCGGCAGGATCACCCCAAACACCAAGCTGTCGGGGTAGCCCAGAACATCCCTGCAGAGGCCAATGATCAGCAGGATCGTGATCAGGTTGTTGAGGGCTAACGCCAGGAAGCCATCGAGATCACCTGGCCTCCAAACCAGACCAAATCCTGGTTGCTGTGTTGCCATGCCCCTGCCTGATCGCGGCCCATCATGGGATTGATTTAGCCAGCTCCTGCCGTGGCAATCCCCCCTCTGGCGATGACGCCAGCGCTGCAGCAGCACTTGCAGACCTGGCTGCAGGAAGACCTGGGGCGCGGTGATCTCAGTGCCGCGGCGCTGCAGGGCTGCCGCGGCCAAGCCCACTGGCTCAGCAAGGCCAATGGAGTGTTCTGCGGTGGGCAGCTGGCCGCAGCCGTATTTGGCCTGATGGATTCCGGGGTAACAGCGCAGGTGCTGGTGAACGACGGTGAGGCCATCAGCGCTGGAACCCGCCTGCTGGAACTGGAAGGGCCCGCCGCGGCTTTGGTGGGAGCCGAGCGAACCGCCCTCAACCTGGCGATGCGGCTCTCCGGCATCGCCACAGCAACGGCAGCGCTGGCCAGCCAACTGCAGGGCAGTGGGGTGCAGCTGGTGGATACCCGCAAAACAACCCCGGGCCTGCGGGTGCTCGAGAAATACGCCGTGCGTTGTGGTGGCGGCGGTAACCACCGCATGGGCCTCGACGATGCCGCGATGCTCAAGGAAAACCACCTGGCCTGGGCGGGTGGGGTGGCTGCCGCCGTTGCGGCCGTGCGCGCCGCAGCCCCTTGGCCCAGCCAAGTGATCGTGGAAGCCGAAACCATTGAGGAAGCCAAAGCCGCTGTGGCCGCTGGCGCCGATGGGGTGTTGCTCGATGAATTCAGCCCCGATGCGCTTAAGCAACTGGTGCCCGAGCTGCGGCTCCAGGCCCAGCAGAGGGGCAAGCCAGTGGTGCTGGAAGCCAGCGGCATCCAGCCCGATCAATTGAGGCTCTATGCCAGCAGCGGCATCGATCTGATCTCCACCAGCGCCCCGATCACCCGCAGCTCCTGGCTGGATCTGAGCATGCGGTTCACCGGCTAAGAGGGATGATCAGAGGCTGTGTCCACCGCTGCGGCGGTCCCTGTTCATGCTGCGCATTGCCCAAACCCTGGAGGCTCAGCTGCGCGCAGCCATGCAGCAGGCCTTCCCTGAGGCCGACGGCGAGCTGAATCCAGCCCTGGGCCCAGCCAGCAAACCGGAGTTTGGTGATTTCCAAGCCAACGGAGCCCTCGCCTTGGCCAAGCCGCTCAAGCAGGCACCGCGGCAGATCGCCGCAGCCATCGTTGAACAGCTGCACAACAACCCAGAGTTTTCCGCCCTGGCGGAGGCACCAGAGATCGCCGGGCCGGGGTTCATCAACATCACCTTGAAACCCTCGGTGCTGGCCGCTGAGGTGCGCCAGCGAATCGGCGATCCACGCCTGGGCGTTGCGGCCGTTGAGCAGGCCGAAGCGCCGGTGATTGTTGATTTCTCCAGCCCCAACATCGCCAAAGAAATGCATGTGGGGCATCTGCGCTCCACGATCATTGGCGACTGCCTGGCCCGCGTTCTGGAATTCCGCGGCCACCAGG
>CAJWAH010000215.1 GCA_913020095.1 uncultured Synechococcus sp. | reverse complement strand
GTGGTAAGTCGGTTCCAGCGGCTGGCGATGGAAGCCATCCAAGAGGTCCATCAGCAGCAGTTCCTGGTGCTGCTGTTCGTGCTGCAGGCCGAGCTGAACCAGGGTTGTGACCCCCTCGGGAGGATCCATCAGCAGCGCCTCAAGCCCGGCATCCACCCGTTTGCGCCAGGCCAGAACGTCTGCGATGGATGGGCGGCTCAGCAGGCCCCGTTGCGGCCGGGGATGACGCGCTCCGATGGTCTCGTAATAGGAGTTGAACTGATAACTCCACACCGGGTCGCAGGCCTGGTGTCCAGGTGCGTGGGGCTGCAGCACGAAGGTGTCGAAGAACCAGGTGGTGTGGCCTAAATGCCATTTCGGCGGGCTGGCATCCGCCATTCCCTGGAGCATCAGATCTTCCGGCTCCAGCGGTGCAACCAGATCAATGCTGTGTTGGCGAATCGCGCTCACGCGCTCGAGCACCGGCGCTGGGGAGTGTCGGATCATCCGCAGCGCAGATCCAATGGTGGCGGGACCCTAGCCTGCGCAAACGCAGTCAGCAGCAGGATGGGGATCACGCGCGGATTCGTTGGAGCGGTGGGCAACACCCCGCTGATTCGCCTGGAGCATCTCAGCGAGCGCACCGGCTGCGAAATCCTCGGCAAGGCTGAGTTCATGAACCCCGGCGGTTCGGTCAAAGACCGCGCTGCACTGGGAATTCTTTTGGCTGCCGAAGCCAGTGGTGACCTCAAAGCAGGCGGCACCGTTGTCGAGGGAACAGCCGGGAACACCGGCATTGGTTTGGCCCATCTCTGCAATGCCCGCGGCTACCGCTGCGTGATCGTGATCCCAGAAACGCAGTCGGCCGAAAAGATCGACCTGCTGCGCAGCCTTGGGGCTGAAGTGCGCACGGTTCCCGCTGTCCCTTATCGGGATCCCAACAACTACGTGAAACTCTCCGGCCGGATCGCTGAGGAGATTCCGGGTGCGGTTTGGGCCAATCAATTTGATAACCGCGCCAACCGTCAGGCCCATGCCGACACCACCGGTCCGGAAATCTGGCAGCAATGCGAAGGCCGGCTCGATGGCTGGGTTGCGGCCACAGGCACTGGGGGCACCTATGCCGGCGTGGCCCTCTATCTCAAGCAGCAGTCAGAGGCTGTGCGCTGCGTATTGGCCGACCCCCATGGCAGTGCCCTGCATAGCTGGGCCAGCACCGGTGAATTGGCCAGTGAAGGCTCATCGGTGACCGAAGGCATCGGCAACAGCCGCATCACTGCGAATTTGGAGGGGGCGCCCGTCGATGAGGCGATTCGCATCGATGATCAAACCGCCATTGATGTGCTCTACGACCTCCTTTGGCATGAAGGTCTGTTCTTGGGTGGATCGGTTGGGATCAATGTGGCCGCGGCGGTGGAGTTGGCCCGCCGCTTAGGTCCTGGGCACCGGATCGTCACGGTGTTGTGTGATGGCGGCGATCGCTATCGCTCCCGCATTTGGAATAAGGAGTGGTTGCAAAGCCGGGGGCTGCGCCAGCCAGAACGGCAGCCACTCGGTAGCGTCGCTTAAGAGCCAGAAGAGTGGCCGTGCCGACCCCTGCTGAGGCCGCCAGCGGAGCCTTGCTCGAGCGCCGTTATCGCCTCGATGAGGTTCTCAGCGAGGCCGAGGGCACGCGCCTTTGGCGCGGCACCGACACGCTGGTGGGTGAGTTGCCGGTGGCCATCAGAGCGTGGTGGGGCCTTTCGGCTGATCAATTCACTGCGTTGCAGCAGCGCTTGGAGCGGCTCAAGGCTGTGCTGCATCCACAAATTCCCCGCTTGGGCGAACAGTTGCCTGCCGATGACGGTTGCTGGCAGGTGCGCGAGTGGATCAATGGGCGCACCTACCAAGACCTGCTGCAGGCCCGCCACGAGCGGCAGCTTGTCTTTGGCTCTGGTGAGGTGCTGCTGCTGCTGCGGCAGTTGTTGCCTGCCTTAGCTGCTTTGCACGGGCAGAACCTGGTCCATGGGGATCTGACCCCCGCCAATTTGGTCCGCCGCGATAGCGATGGACTGCCGGTGCTGATTGATTTCGGCCTGCAAGCTGCCATTGCTGGCCAACCGCTGACAGCTGCCACAGCCGGCTACGCCCCACCCCAGGCCAGGCACGAGCCCTATGAGCTCTGGATGGACCTCTACAGCCTCGGTGTTGTGGCCCTCGTGCTGCTCAGTGGTGAAGAGCCAGCAGCCTTAATGGATCCCGTGTCGCTGGCCTGGCGCTGGCCGGAAGGGATTGCGCTGGATGCTGCGTTTCGCCAGGTGCTTGAGCGGCTGCTGTCAACAAGCCCTGAGCAGCGCTTCAACTCAGCGGCTGAGGTGGCCGAGGCCTTAGCCGCTCTGCCGGTTCCTGAGAGCACTGGGCCTGTGAGCCGCTCTGATCGCACGGCTGTGCTGCTGCCGCAGCTCAAGCCAGAGCAGCAAGTGGAGGCATCTCCTGCCCCTGCGCCCGCCCGTCCGACCCGAGATGAGCGACGCCGCGCCAAAGAACAGGCCGCCG
>CAJWAH010000214.1 GCA_913020095.1 uncultured Synechococcus sp. | reverse complement strand
CCAGTACGAGATTTGGGGGCCTGACGCTGATGGCACCACCTTCATTGCCCAAGCCGGCACGCTGCTGGAAGCCAGGGAAACCATTGAGGCCGACTTAACGCGCTTAGCCAGCAAGGATTTCGGCAGCGGGCATTGGGCATAAGCCTCGCGGCGGGGCAACACCCCTTGCGCCACTAGTACAGGCGCACTATCACTGGGGTCACTGTTCAGGCCGCCGTGCACTCACTCTTTGTGCCCATCCAAGTTGGTGATCTGGTCGCTGTTCAGCCGCCGCGCCAAGAGCCATTCATCGGCCAGGTGCTCTACCTCGATGCGGATCCAAACGGCCAGCACACCAGCAACGCCCAGGTGATCCGCGAAGACACCATGGCGATCATCAGCATCGATCCAGGCTGGGTGCTGGATCGTGTTCCAGGGGAAGGCCCGGTCTGCGCCTAGCAGCTCGGCTCAGAACTTCCTCGGGTATGGGGGAGTGCCCGCCAGCTCCAGGTTGATCTCGCGGCAGATATTCATCCAGGCACCCAGCCCGAAATTCACCCCATTGGGGCCATCGATGAACTCCTGAAACTGCTCAGCACTGATGCCCTCACGCACTTCCCAGATGCAATAGGCCGGCCCTTCAGGGCCAATCGGACAGAAGCAGTGGTTGTAGAAACCAGCCTCCAGGTTCTTGGCAACAGCCTCATCCCAGCCGCCACCAGGGGCCATGGCGGCCTGGGCGGTCTCCCACCACAGCTGAGCTTTGCCAGCGCGAAATTCGTGGTGAACGACAAAGAACTTGGAAGCCATCAGCAGCGCCAGAGACCGGTGGAGTGTCCCACCAACCAAGCCGACGTGATGTTCAAACAGCGGTGCTGCCCATCACATCTGCAATGGTGAGCCAGAGCACTGCGGCTATCAGCGCATCAGCCATAGGGTTCGGCCCCCTGCTTTTTTGCCATGCAGCTCTACTGCGTGATCGGAACCTTCCCCGACATCGACAGCCAGCTGGCCGGCTACCGCGAATTCATCAACTACTTCGATGGCGGCTGCCTCAACGACTGCTTTGAAGGCTTTGAACTGCTGCATCGCGTGCACCTCCCTGGCCAAGGCCAAGTAGTGGCCCTGATGAAGGCCAACAGCACCGCTGAACTGTTCAAGCACCTAGCTCCTTGGCGCGCTCAATTCGGCGTTGAGATGGACATCACCCCGGCCATCAGCGATGCCGACGTGGTGGCCAATCACAAGGTCCTGTTTGCCCAGATGGAGGCCTGAGCAACACATGCCGCAACGGGTACACACAGGCCGCAACGCTTGTACGCATGCCGCAACGGCGCTTCTGCTCAAGCGCACTGCTGCCATCTGCACATAGGACTGAAGTAAGCGTTCCCTAGTTCTCTCGCCGGGGTTGGGGAGTGCTTCCTGGGTGGCCTTTCCCAGGTTCTTGGCATGCACCTGCTTCGCCAATGAGCAGGTGCTTTTTTATGAGAGTCGCTACACGTATCGCAACGGCGCTTGTGCTCAAGCCAAATCGGCTCATTGGCAAGTAAAACGGAGTCAAGTGTTCCCTGTTTCTCCTGCCAGGGATAAGGGAGTGCTTGACGGGGCGGAAGTTCAATCCCCGTCGCGTTGAGGGGCACCTGCTTTGTGATGAGGCAGGTGCTTTTTTTGTGCATTGATCGACGTGACAAGAGCCACGAGGCCTCACCTGAGCGAGGAGGCCAGCGGAGAGCTCAGCTGTCGCTGTAGGCGCTGATCACCGTGCTTTCGATCACGTGGCCGGCGCCGCGGATCATCTCTTTGTTGTCTTCAAACAGCTTTTGCGCCACGCCAACCGGGCCCTGCTGCACCGCGCAGACCTTGCTGGGGTCTTCTTTGCTCACACCTCGAAACAGACTCTTGATGCCCACCGAGGCATGCATCTTGGCCACATCATCGCTGTCGTAAATCGCGGCCCACTGTGCGAAAGGAACGCTGAGGCTGAAGGTCCAGACGGTGGTTTCCATGCATTCAAAACGCTGCCCGCGGAGTGAAGCATCTAGGCCACTGCAGGGGTGGTGATAGCTGTGACAGCGTTCCTGCCGCGCCCGCACCCCAGGCCCATGCAGTGGAGCGCCGAGCTAAGTGAGCTCACTTCCTGATGAATGGGGCTTGCGCCGATGGGGAGTGCCAAGCCGCACCAATCGACCATTCACCCACAACGGTGGGGTGGGAAGGCTGTGCAACGCAAAAACCGCTGAGCGGCTTCGCCAATGGAAGAGGAGCGGACCGCGTTGCTGACGCCGACGAAGCCGCAAGTAAGGACGCGCTGTCACCAATCGACAGTGCCAAGGCTGTGCAAATAAAACGGATCGGCGAGGTCTTTGATATCAACCCTGACCCGATCACCACTGGCGACGTACTCAACAAAAAAAGCACATTCGCCGCTGTCGTCGATGGCTTCCTCCTTGATCACGAAGCGGCGCTGGGATTGGCTACTCATGGGAAATACGAGCTATGGGGAGGGGATGAGGGAATTGCTTCGTTCCTAAATCCAGCTCGGGCCGACCAT
>CAJWAH010000213.1 GCA_913020095.1 uncultured Synechococcus sp. | reverse complement strand
AGGCTGAACTGAGCCAGCCGGAATCTGCTGAGCCAGCCGTCGATGCGCTGATCGCGCAACGCTGATCGCGCAGCGCTGATCGCGCAGCGCCGAGGCGGTGGGCAGGACGCGCGGATGGGCGGCCAGGCGGCTGTGCAAATCGGTCGTGCCGCACTTGGACACGCCGAGGATGTGCGCATACGGCAGGCAGCAAAGGCCGCCTGCAGCATCGGCCGGCGCGGCAGGGGCGCGGCGCGCAGCACCGCTCCCCAACCCGCTCATCCCCGCGATGCACAGGTACTGCGAGGAGGTGCGCCAGCTGGGCGAGAAGAAGGGCACAGTTATCGGAAAAACCCACGCACCAACGTGGCGTTGGACCAGGGTCAAAACCCGCCTCGAGGCTTCGGGCCGCTCCCCAGCCCCCGGCAATGCAAACAACACCATCAGCCCCAGGATCACGCCAGGCTTGCTGCAACAGGGCAGCGCGATCCGGGTCGCTGGCTGAGAAATAGGTCCATTGCCCCAAGCTCTGCTCGGGGATGACCAGATCCAACCCCCAGTCTTGATAGAGCCGCTGCCATCCACGATCCCCCTGCAAGGTGTCGGGATCAACCCAAGTGCCAGGAGCCACGCCGATCAAGCGATCACCCAAGCGCAATGGCGCAGGCCAAGCCGACGGGCTGGATTGCACGCGTGTCGGCAAGCCTGTGGCGGTGAGGGCAGCCCCAAAACCGAGGCTGGCCAAGATCTGGCGACGGTTGAGCTTCATCCCAGCAGGGCCTGCAGCAAGCGTTGCCCATCGATGCCGCCGAGCAGTGGATCACTCGCCCGCTCCGGGTGCGGCATCAAACCAAGAACGTTGCCACTGCGGTTGCAAACACCCGCCACATCAAGGATGGAGCCGTTGGGGTTGTGGCCGTAGCGCAACACCAGCTGCCCGTTTTGCTCCAGCTCGCTCAAGGTGTCGGCCTGACATTGATAACGGCCTTCACCGTGGGCAATCGGAAATTGCACGCGCTCTTGCTCCCCGTAGCCCTTGAGCAGATGGCAGGAGCCGGGGCTGACAACCAGCTCGCAGGGCTCACAAATGAAATGCAGGTTTTGATTGCGGGTGAGGGCACCGGGCAATAGGCCCATCTCCGTGAGCACCTGAAACCCATTGCAAATCCCAAGCACAGGGCCGCCATCGGCTGCAAAGGCGTGGACGGCATGCAGGAGCGGAGACAGGCTCGCCAAAGCGCCACAGCGCAGGTAATCGCCGTAGCTGAAACCACCGGGGAGCACCACAGCCTGAATGTCTTCCAGGCTGGTGGTGTCATGCCAAAGAAAACGGCAGGGCAGATCGAGGATTCCGCTGAGGGCCCAGGCCATGTCCCGGTCACAATTGGAGCCCGGGAAAACAACAATGCCGACGGTCACGCTTGGAGTTCCTCCAGGCTGATGCTCCAGTTTTCCGTCACAGGGTTGGCCAGCAGGCGATCACAGAGGACTCCCACCTGGGCTTCGGCTTGTTTGGCATCGGCCGCTTCGAGGCTGAGAACGATGGCCTTGCCAATGCGCAAACTTTGGAGGCCTTCGATGCCCAAACGGGCAGCAGCCGATCGGGTGGCTTCACCAGCTGGATCGAGAACCGAAGGACGCAGCTGCACTTCGACACGAGCTTGATAACGGGGCAAAGCGAACAAGCAATCGCAACGATCTTCGCAGTTGCTGCTGCCAAATCTTTTTTTGATGGTCATGGTGAAAAAAACGCCCCCACGCCCCATTGGCCAAGGCCCTGGTGCTGCTACTAACCATTGGCATGGCCGTGCCAGGTCTCGCCCAGGACTGTCGGGTCAAGGATGGCGCTTGGCGGCAGTGTTCCCTGGACTGGATTGACCCAGGCCGCCGCTGGGATCTGCGCTTACCCGATGAGCACTGGCAGATCAGCCACGACGGCAGTGGCACCGTGCAAATTCGCGAAGCTGGGGGCCAGTGGGTTCCGGCGCAAGCGCGCTGGCAGGAGCCCGGGGTGTTGTGCTGGGGAGACCTCTGCGCCCGTGGGCCCTTGCCCCTCGATTAGGCCTGCAGGGAGGCGAGTTGCGCCGCCAAGCTGGCCTGATCGGGCGATCGACCAATCAACACCAGATTGAGCTGGTCGCTGCTGGCTTGATCCGCTTCAAACCAACAATCCAGCCGCCGGCCCACGGCTTGCACCTGCAGCGGCAACACTTTGCCGGCAATGGGAATCCGTCCCTTAAGCCGCAACAAACCCATGGTTTCAATGGCGCCTGTCAAAACGCTCTCAAGACCCTCCTGCTGCCAACGACCGTTTAACTGCAGGCTGGCGGAGAGCAGCTCTGGGTGGTGGTGATCGTGGTGATGATGATGATCGTCATGGGATTCGGGCTCAGAGGCTGCAGCCTCATGACGACTCAAACCAAGTAACAACTCCGGATCAACCTGGCCGTGGCTGATCGGCAGGCTCATCACGCCAGGGAAGTGGGCACGCGACTCAAGCTGCTGGGCCGCCAAACGCTGCTGCTCATCAGAGAGACGATCGGCCCGGCTAATCAGCACGAGATCAGCTTGTTCCAGCTGCTCGTCAAATAGCTCATCAATGCT
>CAJWAH010000212.1 GCA_913020095.1 uncultured Synechococcus sp. | reverse complement strand
GCACTGTCGGCTGATCCCTATGACGACGAGCTGATGGAGGCGTTCTGCAGCTATCTCGAGGCGAGCGGACGCCGGATGGACAAGGTCAAGCAACTGTTCCAGTCGTTGCCCACGCCGGCCTCGGCCCGTGGCTTCGGCCTCAGCCTGTATCACTGCCTCTCGGAAGTGGAGGACGCTCTGGCAGAGCTGGAGCGCTACACCATGGGCTACGTGGATGGTTACCTCCACGATGGTCGCGAGATGCTGCGGGAGGCCAAGCAGCGACGCAAGCGGCTCCAGGATGAGCGGCGTCGGTTGGAGATCGTGTGAAACAGCGCTGGCGTTTCTGGGCTTGGGTTGCCCTGATCTGGGTGCTGTCAACCCTGGTGGATCGGCTTTGGTGGACGCTGCAGACCGGTGTCCCCGCCTGGGATCAGGCTGACTACCTCAACAGCGCCATGGACCACGGCCGCGCTTTGGGATTGCTGCCGGGTGGCGGTTGGCAGGGTTGGCAGGCATTGCTGGATCTCTCCCCGAAGATTCCGCCCTTGGCCTCATTGGTGAACGGCACTGTGATGGCGTTGAGTGGCGATGCCCCGGAGCAGGCGGCCTGGAGTCTCAGCCTCTGGCATGGTCTGCTCCTTGTCGTGATGGCGGGCTGGGGGAGGCGGCTGCAGGGGGAGGGCTTGGCCCTGATCGCCTGCCTTTTGGCGGCATTGACGCCGGCCTTCCTGGATTTGCGAACGGATTACGTGCTTGAGATGGCCCTTGTGGCCAGTTGCAGCCTGGCGATCTGGCGTCTCGGGGTTTGGTGCGACCCCCAGAGCGGTGGCCGTTGGGGGCAGGCCTGGGGATGCACCGTGGCGGCTCTGGCGGCGGTGCTGGTGAAGCAGAGCGCCTTGCTGGTGCTTGTGCCCGCCGGTTTCTGGGCCGCCGGGATGGCGATTCGCCGGCGTGGACCTTGGTTGCGTCAGGCCCTGCTCTTGCCCTTCCTCACGGCTGCGCTCGTTGGCCCCTGGTTGCGGCACAACTGGATCACCAGCCTCGGCGGTACCAACCGGGCGGTGTTCGAGTCGGCGGCCCGGGAAGGGGATCCCGGCGTGCTCAGCCTGGCCAGTTGGCTGTGGTATCCGCGCCTGTTGCCGGAGCAGCTGGGCGGTGTGCTGCTGTTGGTTGGTCTTTCGGGGGTGCTGCTCTGGTGCTGGCAGCGCCAGCAGGTTTCAACCGATCACGCCTGGTCTTGGCGCTGGCTCGTCATCAATCTCGTCGCGGCCTGGGTGCTCACCACCCTGAGCCCCAACAAAGGCGATCGCTACATCGCTCCCCTGCTTCCCGCCCTGCTGTTGCTGCTGGCCCGGGGTTGGTGGCAGTGGGGGCATTGGTTGCAGGCCAGACGCTCAGCGTTGGTATGGCCCCTGTTTGGGGCAGGGCTGCTGGCCTGTGTGCCCGCGGGCTGGGCCCATCAGCTGCATCGTTTTGAAGACCGTCCCCGCGGCCCGGTGGAGGCTCTGGTGGAGGCTGCTGGCGGTGCAGACCCCAGCAGCCCTCCCGCCACCTTGATCGTGGTGCCCAGTACCTCTGATCTCAACCAGCACAACGTCAGCTTCTACGGCCGTCGCCGGGGGGGGCAAACCGTTGGACGCCAGCTGGGTGGCAGCCGCCGTGACCGTGAGCCTGTGTTGGAGCGGGCGGAATGGGTGGTGTTGGCGGAAGGGAACCAGGGATCGGTGCGCAAGGCTGCACGGCGCTTGGATCAAGCCGTGCGCAGCAGCGGTGTGTTTGATCTGGTGGATCAGTTTCAGCGTCCCAGGGGGGGCAGTTATTCCCTCTGGCGTCGCAGCACGACGCACCCCATTGCAGGCCCATCATTTGCCGAGCGCTTCCCCAACCTCGCCGCCGGGCTGGCCGCCGGGCCGGTGGGGCTGGATCCAGTGTTCGCAGCGGTCGGGCAGGAGCACATGCTCGATGGCCATTTCAGCTATCGAGACCCGGTGCGCTCAGAGGCCCTGGAGGCATTGGCCCAGGATCCCCAGGCGATTCCACCGCGCTGGACCCTGGCGCTGCTGGCGGTGCTTGAGAACCGACCGGCGCAGGCTTCAGAGCAGTTCGAGCAATTGCAAGGCCTGTTGCCCGACAACCCTTGGCCGGCGGCTTACCGCAGCGTGGTCAACCTGGCGGGCTGGAATCCCTGGCAGGCCGCCGCAGCTGCAGACGGGGCAACCATTTCGAACCCAGTGCTCGTGGCCTTGGGGGATCTCAGCGGGGTCCTGTCGGGTGCCGTTTGGCGCATCCCCGCCGCCATGACGTCAGTTCCTGCGGCCGTCACAGCCGTGGAGGAGGCGCTGGAGCCCCCCTCGAATCAAGAGCAGGATCAGGAGCAGGCTTCCAGCTGATCCATCCGTAGCCACACATCGGGTACCGGGCGATTCCAACGCACCTGGCCGTACTCCCCCTTGACCAGCAGCAGCTCACCGGGGCCTTCAAAGATGTACGCGGGTGCCGTGGGGTCGCTGGCAGCCGCTTCAAGGCTGGCGCTGTAGGCGGCCTTGTTCACCCTGACCAAAGCACCTTTCCGCAGCGCAGCAGGCTTGGCCTTGGCGGGGGCAGCGGCGTCGGATTCGGCCATGA
>CAJWAH010000211.1 GCA_913020095.1 uncultured Synechococcus sp. | reverse complement strand
CAGGTGGAGTGGCCCTTGTTCAGCCCCAGCCTGATGGCGCAATTCCAGGACCCCATGGCCTCGGGTCTGGTGAGTCGCCTCAATGGCCGCGCCCGTTCGGCCGATGAGGTGGAGCGTGATGCCTTGGCTCTGGTCCAGGCGCGCTCAGCCCAGGAGCTGGTTGGTCAGACGTTGCCCGGCGTGATCAGTGGCATCCAGAGCTACGGCTTCTTTGTGGAGATCCCTCCCACCCAAGTGGAGGGGTTGGTGCATGTGAGTTCCCTCAAGGACGACTGGTACGAGTACCGCTCGCGTCAGCATCGTTTGGTGGGTCGCAAAAACCGCCGCACCTACAAGCTCGGCGATCCCGTCGAGGTTGAGGTGCAAAAGGTCGATGTGTTGCGCCATCAGATCGATCTGGTGGTGCCCGATGCCGCTGAGGAAGGGGATGACACCGACGCCAGCTAACGATTCGGCGCCGCTGCTGCTGGCGGTCTGTGGCGCCTCAGCTCAAGTGCTGGCTCTGCGCACCCTGCAGCTGTTGCTTGAAGCCGATCAGGCTGTGGAGCTGGTGATCAGCCGCGGAGCTTTTGAGGTCTGGCGTGCTGAGTTAGGGCTGGTGCTGCCGGTGAATCCAGCTGAGCAGGAGAGGGTGTTGCGCGAGCAGTGCGGCACAACCGCCGGCAGCCTGCGCTGCCACCGCTGGAATGACCAGGCAGCCCCACCGGCCAGTGGCAGCTACCGCTTGCGGGGGATGTTGATCCTGCCGGCCTCGATGGGCACGGTGGGCCGCATCGCGACTGGGGTGGCCACCGATCTGATTGAGCGCGCTGCCGATGTTCAACTCAAAGAGGCGCGGCCCCTGGTGATTGCTCCAAGGGAGATGCCTTGGAATTTGATCCATTTGCGCAATCTCACCCAGCTGGCGGAAGCGGGCGCTCGCATCGCACCGCCAGTGCCAGCCTGGTATGGCCAGCCGCAGAGCCTCGACGACATGGTCGATTTCATGGTGCAACGCACCTTGGATCTGTTTGGTTACGACCTGGCGCCCCTGCGCCGCTGGCAAGGCGCGGTGGAAGGGGCTCAGAAACTCTCATGAAGCGTTGGCTGCTGCTGCCGCTGTTGCTTCCCCTAGCGGCTGCGCTGGCAGTGGCTGTGTTGAATCTGCGGGTGCCGGCGCGCCTGCGTCTGTTGGTGTGGACCAGTCCGCCCCTTCCATTGGGAACGTGGGTGTTGATCGCCGCTGGTGGTGGTGCCGCCGCAGCTGCTCTTGCTGGTTTGAGTGCACCTGGAGCTCCGGTGCGCCAGAACGAACCCTGGGAGGAACCGCGCCGCCGCCGCACCCGCCGAGCGGTGGATCCCCCGGATGAACCACTGGACTCCAGCGAGGCTGAGCAGCCCTTTGCTGCGCCCGAGCCTGCAACCCAGCCGCCACCGGAGCGCTCACCCCATGAGGCACCACCCACGGTGGCCGTGCCCTTTCGGGTTGTGCAGCGCTCAGCCAGTGATCCAGCTCCATCGGCGGGTGTTGATGACTGGGCGGATGCTGCGGACGATGACTGGTGAGTAGCCTGCTGGGCAGCTCTGACAGCAACGCTTGAGCGACTCGGCGGCCACCCCAGACAAGCCCACAGACCAGCCCCAAGCGGCGAAGGAAGCTCCTGCGAAGGCAGCTCCGGCGAAGGCCAAGCCGCCCAAGCCGGAGGACAAGCCCTTTGCGGAATTTGTGCCTCAGCTGCTGATTCCAGCGCTGGCCAAAGAGATCGAGAGCTATGGCGGCCCTGCCCCTGCGCTCGAGCTGGAGCAGGCAGCGATGCCGGTCGTGGGGGAAACCTGTTGGCAGATTCGTGGTGAATTGCCCGGTGATCGCCGCTTCTGGCTGTGCTTCACCAAAGACAACATTCAGGCGCCCAAGACCTTTGCCATCGCTGAATCGGGAGCTCCGCCAAGCCTGTTGGAGTCGTTTTTGATTGATGAAAAGCGCATCACCCTGGCGTTGCTGGTGAGCCGAACTGTGCAGAGACTCAACGGTCAGAAGTGGTTAGGGCCCAATTGAGCGGAAGGGCCCTTACAGTGATTGGCTAGTCAGCACAAGACGACAGGATGGTTCCCCCCACCGCGATCGCCGAAGCTTCTCGCTCTGGAGGCGAGCCAGCCATTAAGGATCCGGTGAAGGACACGATCCTGACGCCGCGCTTCTACACGACTGATTTCGAAGCGATGGCCGCCATGGATTTGCGGCCAAATCAGGAGGAGTTGGAAGCGATTTGCGAGGAGTTCCGCAAGGACTACAACCGCCATCACTTCGTTCGCAATGAGGCGTTCGATGGGGCCGCCGACAAGCTCGATCCAGAGACACGCCGCGTGTTCGTGGAGTTTCTCGAGCAGAGCTGCACCTCGGAGTTTTCTGGATTTCTGCTCTACAAGGAGCTCAGCCGCCGCATCAAGCAGAAGAACCCGCTGCTGGCGGAGTGCTTTGCCCACATGGCTCGCGATGAGGCCCGTCATGCCGGCTTCCTCAACAAAGCCATGGGCGACTTTGGTGTGCAGCTTGACCTCGGCTTCCTGACGGCGAACAAGGCCTACACCTTCTTCAAGCCGAAGTTCATCTTCTACGCCACCTACCTCTCCGAAAAGAT
>CAJWAH010000210.1 GCA_913020095.1 uncultured Synechococcus sp. | reverse complement strand
GAAAAAAGCGCTTGTCGGTGAGCACCGACAAGCAGCTGGCTCCACCGGCGGCATAGGCCTTGGCGATGGCCTCGGGATCAAAGTCGTCGCGGATCACCCCTTTGCTGGGGCTGGCTTTTTTCACCTCAGCAATCACGGCTGGCTTGCGGCAGCTGGCCTTCAGCGCAGCGATGAAATCGCGGGGCGCCGGCAGGTCAGCCACCTGGGATTTCAGCTTCTCCAGCGGCACCCGCTCACGGGCCTGGGCGATTTCACGATCCTTTTCCCAAACGATCTCCTCAAGGATGTGGCGCGGGGCCTCATCGTCGTGGGGAACGGCGTATTCCAGATGGGCCACACGCACCTTGGGGTTGGGCGGCCGGCGACGGATTTCCATGGCGGGGCTCAAGCGGCAAGGGCGTGGGCGGCCTGCTTGTAGGCCGATTCCACCACCTCGCTCAAGGTGGGGTGGGTGTGCACCTCATAAACGAGCTCACGCACCGACTGGCGGCGGGCCACGGCATTGGCCACCTCTTGAATCAGATCAGCGGCGTGCAAACCAAAGATGTGCGCGCCCAACACCTCACCGGTGTCTTTGCGGAATAGCAGCTTCATGAGGCCATCGCTCTCCAGCTCCGCCAAGGCCTTGGAGTTGGCCTTGAAGTAGCTGCGCACGCTGCCCAGTTCAAAGCCCTGCTCAGCAGCAAGGGCTTTGGCATCGGCTTCGCTGAGGCCCACCGAGCTGATCTCCGGGTGGGTGAAGGTGGCCGCTGGAATCGAGCGGTAATCCACGGTGCGGTTTCCGCCGCAGATGTTCTCAACCGCCACAACGCCCTGGGCAGCTGCGGTGTGGGCCAGCATCAACTTGCCGGTCACATCGCCAACGGCCCAGAGATGGGGCACGGGATTGCCGCCTGCGAGCACCCGCAGCCCGTCATCCACAGGGATGAAGCCGCGCTCGCTCTCGACGCCCACAGCAGCCAAGTTGAGATCGGCGCTGGTGGGAACACGGCCGGTGGCCACCAGCACGGCATCAACTTCCAGCACTTCCACCAACTCCTTGGTGCCGGCATCAATCAGCTCGATCTTCACCGGGCTGCCCGGGATCACCTTGGAAGCAAAGACACCGGAGCGGGTGTCGATATCACGGCTTTCAATCAGCTTGCGGCCCGCCAACTTGGCGATGTCGGGATCAAAGGTGGGCATCACCCGATCGAGGGCCTCGATCATCGTGACTTCACAGCCCAAAGCCGTGTACACATCAGCAAATTCCAAGCCGATGTAGCCACTGCCGATGATCGCCAGCCACTGGGGCAGGCTCTCGAGGCGCACGGCGTCATCGCTGGTGAACACCGTGAGACCGTCGGTTTCAATGCCGCGCGGCACAAAGGGATCGGAGCCCGTGGCAATCAGCACATCGGTGGCGCTGAGCACCCGCTCCACACCATTGCTCTGCCGCACAGCCACCTGCTGCGGACCGGCCAACTGGGCCGTGCCGCGCACGATGGTGACGCCAGCGCGCTCTAAGGATTTGGTGAGATTGGCGCGGATGTTCTCCACCAGCTGGGTGGCGTGATCAGCGATCGCCTGGCGATCGAACTGAACGGTGCCGGGTGTGATGCCAAAGGAGGAGAGGTGCTCGCCATCGCTGAGTTCACGCACCCGGCCGCTGGCAGCCAATAGCGCTTTGGAGGGCACACAACCGCGGTTGACGCAGGTGCCGCCCATCTCGCGGCTTTCGATGATGGCCGTCTTGAGGCCCTTCTCAGCAGCGTGCTTTGCTGCATCAAAGCCGCCATAGCCGGCCCCGATCACGATCAGGTCGTAGTCCATCGCCGCGGTCAAGCGCCCAACGCAGTTGCCGCCGATTCTCTCCTGTCGTGCCCCTGCCTTACGCGCTCCAGTAACAGCACGCCGGCTGCCACGGCCACATTGAGGGATTCCACCGCCGCGTGATGGGGAATCGTTAGGGCTGTGACGCCCTGCTGCACCAGGGCGGGATCCAAGCCGCTGCCTTCATTGCCGAGCAGCAGCAGGCTGGACTGATGCCAATCGGGCCGCCAATAGGGCTGGCCGCCATCACGCAGGGCGGCATAACAAGCCACACCGCGCTCTCTGGCCATGGCCAGCACAGGAGACAAATCATCGAGCCGCTGCATAGAAAGCTCCAAGGCAGCTCCTGCTGACGCGCGCAGCACCTTGGGCTGCCAGGGGTCGGCGCCACCGCCCAACCAAACCCGATCCACACCAGCAGCTAAGGCGGTGCGCAGGATCGTGCCGAGATTGCCGGGATCTTGAACGCGATCCAAGGCCAACAGCAGTGGTGATTCCGCCTGCGGCCAAGTCGGGGCCTGCAGGCCCGGGGCTGGATGGGGCAACAGGGCAATCACCCCATCGGGGCTGTCGGTGCTGGCCATGGCCTGCAACACCTCAGGGCTGACCGGTTGCAATGGCTCAGGACCCAGCAGCGTTGGGTGTTGCTCTTGCCAGCGGGTTGTGGCGATCAAACGATCTAAGGGCAGCCCAAGACGGCGGCATTCCTGCAGCAAATGGGTGCCCTCCAGCAGCAGCAAGCCCTGCTCGCGGCGGCCGCGCGGCTGCTGCAACGCCCGCACCTGCTGCACCAGGGGATTGCGGCGGCTG
>CAJWAH010000209.1 GCA_913020095.1 uncultured Synechococcus sp. | reverse complement strand
AGGCATAAAGCAGCACCGTGCCAATCAGCATCAGCACTCCGCCGCTGATCACGATGGCCCGGAAGGTGGAGCCCACACCGCCCACGCCGAATTGATCGAGGGTGCGGCCCTGGTCGATGCGTTGACGCAGGCCCGTGCGGCCCTGCACAAAGCCCTGAAGGAAGGTGCTGATGGCCATCAGTCCCAGGCCGCCGGTGATGATCAACACCGCCAGCACCAGCTGCCCGAAGAAGGTCAGCTCCGTGCCGACATCAATGATCGAGAGGCCCGTCACCGTGATGGCTGAGGTGGCGGTGAAGAGCGCCTCCCAGAGATCCACCGATGGCCCCGAGCACAACGGGGTGGCCAGCAGCAGCGTGCCAAACGCGATCACCAGCAGACCGCTGACAACGGTGAACTGCGGGACGGTGAGCTGGCGCTGCCAGGCGCTCATTGCAGTTCAAACAGCAGCAGGTCGGCGCTCGTGCTGCTGCTCACGATGGTTTGCCCCGGCGCGCTCTCGAAGCCCAGACCATCACCCCGTTGCAGCGGTTGCCCATCCAGTGTGATGGCGCCATCAATCAGCTGCAGCCATGCCTTGCGGTTGGGCTGCAGCGGCAGTTCCAGGCGCGTGCCCGGTTGTGGCTGGCTGCGCCACAGCCGCACCGGCCGCTGAATGGCCATGGCGTCTGCCGCGCCGCTGGGATCCAGCAGGCAGGTCCAGCCCTGCGCGATCACAAAGGGCTTTTGCTCGTAGTGCGGTTCTCCGCCAGGGGTTTGCGGTTCCACCCAGATCTGCAGGAGCCGGCAGGGGGAGGCGGATTGGTTGATTTCGCTGTGCACCACGCCCTGGCCGGCGCTCATGCGTTGCACTTCCCCGGCGCGGAGCACTTCGCGGTGACCCATGGAGTCTTGATGGGTGAGCTCACCATCCACCATCACGGTGATGATCTCCATGCTCTGGTGTGGGTGCATGCCAAAGCCTTGGCCTGGGGCGATCGTGTCGTCATTGATGACCCGCAGCGGACCAAAGCCCATCCAATCGGGGTCGTGGTGGTGAGAAAAGCTGAAGCTGTGCCAGCTATCAAGCCAATCGAGCTGGCTGTGGAAGCGCTCTGCTGCTGGCCGCAAGCGGCCCAGGCTGCCCTGGTGGGTTGTGGTCATCGCTGCTTAGGCACCCAGCGCGAGCGGTTGCATCTGCATCAGGCGGCGCAGCACATCTTGGATGGAGTCGTCTTTGGCTGGCTTGGCGAAATTGCTGAGCAACTGACGCCCCACCACCTGGGCGCCGAGGTGGGTGAGCTGGATCCTCAAAGAGAGCAACAGCTCCATGCCGCCGCCGCCAGAGAAGGTGGCCATGGCAATGGGCCGTCCGTTGAACAGGGCGCGGAAGTCATCCCCCTGCACCGAGAGCCAGGCCACGGCATTGCTGAACACCGGTGGGATTGAGCCGTTGTATTCCGGAGCGCAGATCACCCAGTGGGGAGCGGCCATCAGTCGCTCTTGCAAGCGCGCTAAATCAGCCGGATTGCCATTTTTTTCGGCTTTGGGGCGATAGAGGGGCAGATCCAGCAGGGTGAGATCCAGCACCTCGGCGCTGGATCCCAGCTTGCGGGCTTCATCGGCAAAGCGTTCGGCCAATTTGAGGTTCTCGCCATTGCTGGCGGCGAGCACCAGCACATCGACTGGTGTGGAGCTGCTCATCGTTGGCCTGGAGGTCAGAGATGAGCACATTGTGTTTTGCGCGGCGCCTCTCCACAAGACGGCAGTGCCAGCAGCGCTTAAGCCGGCCCGTTCACCAAGCTGATCCAGGCCTGCTGCAGGCTGATGGGGATGGGCATCGGCCGGTAGTCACGGGCATCGGGTTCGCCGTGACGCTGCACCGCATTCACCATCAGCGCCGGTGATCCCCCGCGGTTGATGGCGCCATGGGGAATCCCAGGGGGGATGCGAATCCAGCAGGCGTTCTCCACGCGCATGGGGATGGTGTGCAGCTGTTTGTTCTGCAGCACCACAAGATCCACCTCGCCTTGCAGCAGCAGCAGCTGATCGGTCTGCTTGCGGTGGCAGAAGAGTTCGTGGGATGGGGCGGTGCCCACCGTGGCGATCAGGGTCTCGTCACTGGGTTGGGGCGATGAAAACAGGGTGGAGCCAGCTTGGCTGGCTTGCATCGGCAGAATTTCAACCCTCGCTGGTGAACGCATAGGGGTTACTTAGAAGTACCCCGAGCGTGCCGTGCAGTTTTCTCGCTGGTCGTGCCTAAACGTACGAATTCAGCCTGCCCTTGTGGGCAGTTGCTGACGATCCATGCGGCTTAGTCGAAACCCAGCAGATCAAAGATCTCGCGATCTTTGAGCGATTCGGCTTCCAATGGCTCGACGTGGTCGAGCATGTTTTGCGCCAGACGGAGATATTCGTTTTGTACGGCCTCCACCCCGTCGTCGTCTTTGTCCATTTCAAAGATCGTGCACTTCTTCAGGCGTGAGCGCCGGATCGCATCCACATCGCGGAAGTGGGCCATGGTGCGCAGGCCGGTGCGCTCGTTGAACTTGTCGATCTGATCGGTTTCCGCTGAGCGATTGGCCACCACTCCACCGAGACGCACCTTGTAGTTCTTGGCCTTGGCTTGAATCGCTTGCACGATGCGATTCATCGCGAA
>CAJWAH010000208.1 GCA_913020095.1 uncultured Synechococcus sp. | reverse complement strand
GGTGGAGGCCAGCCAGGCGACGCTGCCGCTGCGCATGCCGCCGCGCCAGCAGTAGATGCGCAAGGAACCGGGACCTTGCTGGGCGATCTGCTGCAGCTTGTGGCCCATGGCAGCGAGTTGGGGACCCACCAGTTCCAATCCCCGTTGGATGGCCTGCTGACGGCCTTGCTGCTTGTAGAGGGTGCCGACCTCAGCGCGCCCCTCGTCATCGAACAAGGGCAGATTCACAGCACCAGGCCAGTGCGCTTTGGCGAACTCACTGGGGCTCCGCACATCCACCAGAGCGCCGGGTGCCCGCATAAATGTGTGAATCGCAAGCCGTTGATTCACGGCTGCACTGCGATACTGGCCACTGGCCCAATCCGCCATGTTGTCTGGTTCATCCTCATCTGCTGCTTCCCGAGGATCGGAGCAGGCCGTTGTTGAACCGGCCGCACTCTTGCAAGAGTTCCTCAAAGGCAATAACCGCCAGCGTCAGCGACTCTGGAAAACCTTGGCATCCAAGAGCCATGAGCTTGTTGATGCCATTTGGATTCTGTTGGATCAGCAAAGCAGGGATGTTGATGACTGGGCGATTGGCAGTCTGTTGCGCCTATTGGCCGCTGATCCCGACCAGCTCGCCAAGCTGCAAACCACCTACCCCAAAGGTTGGCTGGTGCCTCCAGGCGTGGAAGCCGAGCGCTGCATAGAGCTGCAGTGGTGCCTGATGCGGGGTGAGCTGGAGGAGGCTGATCGCCTGACCACAGCCCAGTTGCGCTCCTTGGCCGGGCCAGCGGCCGAAGAGCGCGGATACGTGTATTTCAGTGAAGTGCCTGGCATGCCCATTGCTGAGCTTGCCCACCTCGATGCGCTGTGGTGGTTCTACAGCGGTGGCCGCTACGGGTTCCGTGTTCAACGCCAGAAGATTGAGCGCTTGCGTTGGCGCTGGGAGCAACTGTGGCCACAAATTGGCTGGAAGAACGAAGGATCCTGGACCCGTTACCCCGGTGCCTTCACCTGGAGCCATGAGGCCCCAGAGGGTCACATGCCCCTGGTGAATCAATTGCGTGGGGTGCGCCTAATGGATGCCTATTTGCGCCATCCAGCCATCGACCAAGCCCTCGAGGCTCCATAAGATCAGAACTCGGGAACCAGGCGGCAGGCACGTGCTCTTGAACCTGACAAAGCGTTGTCGCTGGTTTGAGTTCATCACCCCATCCACCTTGGCTTTGCAGCCATTGCTGGAGCTGCTGCTGCAGCCCGCGGCCCATGAGCATCGCGACGTGCTTCAGCTGGGCTTGCAGGAGGCGCTGGTCAACGCTGTGCGCCATGGCAACGGCAATGATCCCGCCAAGCTTGTGCGCATTCGCCGCATCCACAGTCCCCAGTGGTTGATTTGGCAGGTGCAGGACCAAGGCCCTGGGTTGCAGCCCGAGCAGCGTTTGGCCTCACTGCCGGATGAATTGGATGCCATCTCTGGTCGTGGGCTGTTTTTAATGCATCAATGCTTCGACGATGTGCGCTGGAGTCAGCGCGGCAATCGCGTGCAATTGGCCAAGCGGCGTTAAGACGAGCGGCTGCCGTGATCCGGGCAGCCGGGGTCGCGTTGCTCCCGCTTGATCCAACGCTGCGCACTCTCCACTAAAGCCAGCACATCCCCATCGGCTTGAGAGCCGTTGCGCAGCAACAACAACAACGCCGCTGAGAGCTGCTCAGCAGCGCGCCGGTGACGGTCGCTTTTGAGGCGATGCCAATCCCGCTCTTTGATGGCGAGATGCCGCTGCAAGGTTTCCGCCAGCTGCACTTGGTCTTCGCTGAGCCCTTGCATGGAGAACTGGCAACAATGGGAATTCTCCCGCTTGGAAGCACGCCGTGCCCCGTCCGCTGCGCTGGATGCATCACCTCAGCCCAGTGCTGCAAATCAGCTTGGCCAAAGCAGACCGTCAACGCTCTGTGGCCGGGCGCCGTCAACAGCAACGTCAACGGCTTCTTTTGGAGCTGCTCAGCGCGGCTGAGCTTCCCA
The DNA here is from genome assembly GCA_913020095.1 of uncultured Synechococcus sp. GTDB lineage: Bacteria > Cyanobacteriota > Cyanobacteriia > PCC-6307 > Cyanobiaceae > RCC307. Next base: position 645 of record CAJWAH010000208.1, on the reverse strand, counting down.
TCACCGCTGACGATGGTCGGTTTTGGAGGGCCCTGCGCTGGGGAGGCGCTGGATTGCTAGTGGGACAGGCCCTGCATTACTTCCTCCCGCGGTGAGATGGCGGGTTCCAGCTGCTGAGCGCTGCGGATCAAGTTGTCCTGCAGCGTCAGCTCTTCGCCGCGTTCCACATCGAGCACGGTGTTGAGCAGATGCATCGGGCCACGCTTCCAGGCATTGCGCAGCGACCTCCGCAGCCTGTCTTCTTCGAGCACCAAACGATCGGCCGCTTCAGTGGGAGTTTCCCCTTGGGCGATCACAGCCCGCAGGCACACACCAAAGCCGTAGGCCTCAATCGTCGGTTGTCCCCCTTGCAGAACGGTCTGGAAGGTCCAACCTTCGAGCCATCGCACCCGGAATGGGTTAGTCATCAACGGCCCCTGTTACAGCCCCATTGGAGCTAAGAAACGGTCAATTCACAACTTTCTTCCGGTTTATGTTGCGATTTGAATATCTACTCAAGATAAGTTTTTATCAGCCGGATTTGCGAGCTGTCCAAACTCTCGTCATAAAATAAGAATTGGCTTCAATGACTTCAAAGCCACTGCGCTGCAACCGTTCTGGAATGTTGTCAGCGATGTAATCACGGTAATAAGGCTCATGGAAAAC
>CAJWAH010000207.1 GCA_913020095.1 uncultured Synechococcus sp. | reverse complement strand
GTGGTGAGGATCGTGGTGACAACCTGCATCTTCTGGCCGCTGGCCTGGTCCACCGGCTCAGTTGAGGAACAGGCCACTGCCATCGCCAACAGCGGCACAGATGCCAAAGTCCCCGCCAACCTTCTGAGACAACGAGCCACGCCGTTCAACCTGAATGGGAATCGTTCTCAAACTAGGAATGAATTGGCCTGATGGCTCCCAATGGCAAACCGTTTGGGCGGTTTTTCAAGGGTTGCTGCTGGAAGCCATTCCTTTTTTACTGATCGGTGTAGCCATTGCCACGGCCGCGCGAGCTTGGGATCCCCGCGGCCGCTGGCTGCAACGGCTGCCGCGCCATCCCCTGCTCGGCCCGCTCAGCGGAGCTGCTTTGGGCTTTGCTCTACCGGCCTGTGAATGCGGCAACGTGCCGGTGGCCCGGCGCTTGCTCGCCCAAGGCGCACCCATGGGGGCATCGCTGGGGTTTCTGTTTGCGGCACCGGTGCTCAACCCGATCGTGCTGCTGAGCACATGGGCCGCCTTCCCTGATCGCCCTTGGCTACTGCTGCTGCGCCCATTGGGAAGCGTGGTGATTGCGCTGGTGCTGACCGCATTGCTGCAGCAACTCAGTGAAGCCGCTCTGCTGACCCCCGATTTATTGGAGGAGCGGCGCATGGGCCAGCCCTTGGCTACCGCCAGCCTGCTGGATCGACGTAGTGGCTTGATCGGCAACCAAACGCTGAGTCCAACAGCTGTGATCGCCGCCGAACGCCCCTCCCTTGGGGTTCTTCTGGATCACGGCCTACGGGAATTTTTGGAACTAGGCAGCCTGCTGCTGCTGGGCTGCGGCATCGCCGCCACGATCCAAACCCTGATTCCCCGCGATCTGTTTCTCGCCGTTGGCCAAGCCCCAACCCTGTCGGTGTTGAGCTTGATGCTGCTGGCGGTGGTGGTGAGCGTTTGCTCCAGCGTGGATGCTTTCTTGGCCTTGGGGTTTGCAGCGATGGTCACCCCCGGTGCACTGCTGGCATTTCTGCTGCTCGGCCCGGTGATCGATTTAAAAAGCATCAGCCTGTTTAGCCGCATCTTTCGTCGCCGCGGCATCCTTTTGATGCTCGCTGGTGTTGTGGTGGCGGTGCTGTTGATCGGCCAATGGCTCAACCTGGTGCTGCTTTGAAGTGGCTCCCCCCATTTGTGCTCGGGCTTTGGGGCGCCGTGCTGCTGCAGGCCTGGGGCAGTGGCCGGCTCAATCTGCTGTTGCAGAGCGATTTCCACTGGCTTGTGCTGGTCTCAGGCCTACTGCTGCTGGCATTGGCGGGGCTGGCTGCGCGCTTTGCCCCAAAACGCCGCAGCGGCCGCACGCCAGCGTTGGTGATGCTGCTGGCGGCACCGCTGGTGCTGCTGATTCCGCCGCGGCCCTCGTTTTCAACCCTGGCCGCCAACCGCAGCAGTGGTGCGTTGGAAGGAGAGAGCGAAACGCTCACCTTCCTCTCCCCACCCGAGCAGCGCAGCCTCACCGACTGGGTGCGCCTGCTGCGCAGTCAGCCCGACCCTGAGCTTTACAGAGGCGATCCAGTGCGCATCAGCGGTTTTGTGATGCCAACCCCGCAAGCGGCGCCGGTGCTGGCGCGCCTCACTGTGCGCTGTTGCCTTGCCGATGCCACACCGGTTGGCATTCCAGTGATCTGGCCGGAAGGGGAATCGCTCAAGGCCGATGAATGGCTCGCCGTGAGCGGAGAGATGGGAGTGGAACGCGTTGGCGGGGTGCTGCGCAGTGTGGTGATCGCCAACACTGTGCAGCCAATCCCCAAACCCAAACGCCCGTTTGAGCCATGAAGCGGCTCTGGATCCCGCTGACGCTGGCTCTGGCCTTGGCAGCGGTGCAGCAGCAGTGGCTGCAGCGCCGGCCACCACGATTACTGGCGATCGAACCAGCTGCAGCCGGCTCAGGCTTGGCCGCTGTAGAGCTTCACTTCAGCCGGCCGATGGACGGGGCGAGCTTGCAGGCCAATCTGCAGCTGCCCGTCGATCAACCCCATGAACTGCTGGGTGAAGGCAACCGCTGGCGCTTGCAGCTCAGCGGCACCACTCCCATCAGCAAGCCGCTCACGCTGCAGATCGCTGGAGTGGATCAACGCGGCAACGCGCTGGAGCCAAGCCAATGGCAGTGGGAACCGCGCCCGGCACTACTCGCCAGCCGGCCCGCTGGCGAGAACGAGCAACTCCTCAGCTGGCAAGAGGCCACGGGCTGGCAAGAGCTCACCAACCTCAGCGGCAGCGTTCATTCCCTACTGCCGCTCGGCAATGGCTCTGGGGCAGCTCTGGTCACCGCCACCGACCCGCTGGAAAAACAAGTGCAACGGCTTCAGTTCAGTCCAGACATCACGCTGATCGACCAGTACCCGCTGGAACGGGAGCCGGTGGTGTTCGCCAGCCTCAGCACCAACAACGCCGGCGATCTGTTGGTGCAGCGTTCCAAGCTGCAACAGAGCTACGCCCAAGTGGAGCTCTGGAATGCCAAAGGCAAACGCCGCCAACTACCGATGACAGCAGGCGGCCCCATCCGCCTAGTGCCCCAAGGCGGTCTGGCGGTGGTGCCAGAAGAAGACGGCATCGCCCTGCAAACCCTGCCGCCACTGCCGGCCAAGCGCGATTTCCTGCCGGGGCTGCGCGATCTCAGTAGCTTCTGCCCGCAAGCGGGGCGCGCTG
>CAJWAH010000206.1 GCA_913020095.1 uncultured Synechococcus sp. | reverse complement strand
CACTGGGCCGATCTCGGCACGGGCTCAGGCTGTTTGGCGTTGGCCTTGGCGCGGCATTGGCCCAGCAGCTGCGGCTGGGCTGTGGACTGCAGCGGTGAGGCCTTGGCTGTGGCCCAGCGCAACGCAGCAGCGCTTGGCCTACACCATGGTGCTGCGGTGCACTGGTGTGAGGGGCTGTGGTGGCAGCCCTTGCAGCCGGTGGCGGGCCAGTTGGATCTGGTGGTGAGCAACCCTCCCTATATCCCCAGTTCCGTGGTGGATGGGCTGGAGCCTGTGGTGCGTGATCACGAGCCGCGCTTGGCGTTGGATGGAGGCAGCGATGGCTTGGATGCCTTGCGTTTGATCATCGAGGCAGCCCCGCAGATGCTGGCCCCGGGGGGATGGTTGGTGCTTGAGCACCATCACGATCAAGCCGCTGCGGTGGCTGAGCTCTTGGCTGCTGCCGGCCTGCAGGAGCGCCGTCAGCAGAGGGACCTGGAGGGACAGCTGCGTTTTGCGGTGGCGCGCCGCTCCAACCCATGACGGCGGAAGGGTTCCAGGTGCTGGCGCAGCTGTTGCAACAGGGGGAGCCTGCCCTGTTTCCCACTGACACCTTGCCGGCATTGGCCGCGATTCCGGCCGCTGCCCAGGCGATCTGGCAGTTGAAGCAGCGACCTGCCGATAAGCCGTTGATCTTGATGGGAGCCTCTGTGGAGCAGCTGCTCCCTTGCCTGGGCCAAGAGCCGCCCGATGGCTGGCAGCGCCTGGCCGAGCTGGGTTGGCCCGGGGCTCTCACGATGGTGCTACCGGCCCGCGGGCCGGTGGTGGAGGCCCTCAACCCAGGGGGCGGCGGCAGTCTTGGCTTGCGGGTGCCGGCCTGTGAGGCGGCCTTGCAAGTGCTGCGCTGCAGTGGGCCGCTGGCCACCAGCAGTGCTAACCGCTCCGGTGAGCCCGCCTGCCGCACGGCTGCTGAGCTGGCGCGCTGCTTCCCCGAGGTGAGTCGCTTGGCGCCTGAGCCTTGGTTGCCAGGCTCTGGGCAGGCCAGCACCGTGGTGAGCTGGCAGAGCAATGGTTGGCGCGTCCTGCGGCAGGGACAGGTGGTGGTGCCTGAGACCCCCTTCCCCTAGGCCTGAGCTGCGGCTGTGCGGCTAGGTAGGGCCGGCAGTTTCAGGCTGCTCAGCCACGACAGCAGCACCATCAGGCTGGACACCCAAAGGCAGGCCTGCATGCCGCCACTAGCGGTGCGCCCCAGCATGAACACCGCGCCAGAGAGCAGCGTGCCCACCAGGCGACCGGCTGCGTTGGCCATGTAATAGAAGCCGACGTTGAGGCTGACGCTCTCCGCATCGGTGTAGGCCAGCACCATGTAGGAGTGGATCGATGAATTCATCGCAAACACCACGCCAAAGGCGGCCAGGCCAGCGGTGATGGCGAGGCCCGGATCGCTGTTGCGCCAGAGCGCAATCGCAATCAGGGCGGGAATGGCACTCAGCAGGGCACTCCAGAACTGCACCGCACTGGCGCCTGGGGTGGTGCTTTGGCCCCAGAGGCGCCGCAGGCTGGGCGCTCCCCCTTGCACAAAGCCATAACCGATCACCCAGAGGCCAAGGAATCCGCCGATCTCCCAGAAGTTCCAGCCCAGGGACGCCTCTAAAAACACCGGCAAGGCCACCACAAACCACACATCGCGGGCCCCGAACAGGAAGAAGCGCGCCAGCGATAGGACGTTGATGCCCCTGGATTTGGAGAACAGGGCGCTGAAGCCTGGCTTCTGCTTCATGCGGCCGATCTCGCCAGGCAGCACCAGGGTGAGCGCGAAGGCCAACGCCAAGCCGGCGGCCATCAGGCCCACGGCTGAGTTGAAGCCAACCGCTGTCAGCAGCACACCGCCGAGAAAGAAGCCCACCCCTTTGAGCGCATTTTTCGAGCCCGTGAGGATGGCGACCCATTGGAACAGTTGCTTTTGACCCTGCTGCTCGTTGTCCGGGGTTTCGGGCACCACGGTTTTGATGGCGCTCTTGGCGCTCATCTTGTTGAGGTCTTTGGCAATGCCGCTGATCGCCTGGGCAACCATCACGTAAATCACGCTGAGCAGCTTCGGCCAGCTGGCCGCCACGGGAATCAGCATCACCAGCGCCAGGATCTGCAGCAGGGTGCCGGCCCAGAGGGTCAGCCTGAGGCCATAACGCGCGCCGATCCAGCCGCCATAGAGGTTGGTGAGAACACCAAAGAACTCATAGAAGAGGAAGAGGAAGGCAATCTCAAGCGTGCTGTAGCCGAGCTGGTGGAAGTGGAACACCACCAGCATGCGCAGGGCGCCATCGGTGAGGGTGAAGGCCCAGTAGTTGGCGGTAACGATGCCGTACTGCTGCAGCGGCGAGAGCTTCATGGCTCCAGGGCCACCACATGGCAAGCCAGATCAGCCATGCGGCAGCTGTAACCCCATTCGTTGTCGTACCAGGCAAACACCTTCAGCTGGTTGCCATCCACCACCATCGTTGAGGGCGCATCGATGATCGAGCTGCGGCTGTCGTTGGTGTAGTCGCACGACACCAAGGGCCGCTCTTCGTAGCCAAGGATTCCATTCAGCGGCCCATCGGCAGCTGCTTTGAAGGCGGCATTCACCTGCTCGGCGGTGACGTCTTGCTTGAGTTCAAACACCGCATCGGTGAGCGATCCATTCAGCAACGGCACTCGAACGGCATGGCCATTGAGCTTGCCTTGCAGCTCCGGGAAAATCATGGCGATGG
>CAJWAH010000205.1 GCA_913020095.1 uncultured Synechococcus sp. | reverse complement strand
TTCAGCGAGCGGATCCCCCCACCGATGGGGGTGGTAAGCGGTCCTTTGATGGCGACGCCGTATTGCTCGATCGCCGTCAGGGTGTCTTGGGGCAAGTACTGATAGGTGCCGTAGAGGTCGCAGGCTTCATCGCCGGCATAGACCTTGAACCACTCAATGGCTTTGCTGCCGCCATAGGCCTTGGCCACAGCGGCATCGATCACTTTCTGGGTTGCCGGCCAGATATCCACCCCGGTGCCATCGCCGCGGATAAACGGAACGATCGGGTTGTCGGGCACCACCGGCTGGCCGTTGTCGAAGCGGATGACGCCGCCGCTGGTTGGGGGTGTGAGCTTCTCGTAACGAACCATGGGATGCGCAAGCCGGAGGTTGTCGGCATCGTGAGCCTAGAGATCGACCTGCGCTGTCATGAATGCCGCTGAGCAGGCCCGCAGCGTTGAGTTGGCTCAGCTCATTGCTTCGGCGCTGAATCAGTTCCGGCAGCGCTTCCCAGAGTTAAAGCCGAACCTGCGGCCTTGGCGCGATGACCCCCAGACCCGCGCCTTTGCTGAAGGCAGCTCATTGGATCTGGCCTTCCATCTGCCCGGCTGGAGCCCCCGCTGGCAATGCCGCAGTCTTTTGGTGCAGCTTCGGCTTGCTGATGCCGAGCAGCCACGCCTGATGGGGATGTTGATCAGTGGCATGACCTTTCAAGGCGAACAGTGGCGACTGGCCACCGTGGGGCCTTGGACTGTGAGCGGTGAACGCGTGCCAGATGAAGCGATTTGCACGCAGCTTCAGCAGGTGTGTCGCGACCTGGTTGGACCGCTGCCGTAACCCTTCGCAACCAGATTGCCCCTGATCCCAGTCATGGCGCTTACGTTGGACAACTGTTAACCGCGCCTGGCCCCATGGCTGTTGCCCTCGCTGCCCAGCTCCGTGAAGGGACAAAGAAATCCCACACGATGGCGGAGAACACCGGTTTTGTGAGCTGCTTCCTCAAGGGAGTGGTCGACAAGCTCAGCTACCGCAAGTTGGTGGCTGACCTCTATTTCGTCTACGAGGCGATGGAGGAAGAAATGCATCGCCTCAAAGACCATCCCGTGTTGGCGCCGATTGCGTTTGAGCAGCTCGACCGCCGTCAGGCGCTTGAGGAAGATCTCACCTTCTACTTCGGTGCCGACTGGCGCAACCAAGTGGAAATCTCGCCGGCGGCCAAGGAATATGTCGCCCGCATTCGCGAAGTGGCTCAGAGCTCTCCTGAGCTGCTGGTGGGTCACCACTACACCCGCTATTTGGGTGACCTCTCCGGTGGTCAGATCCTCAAGACCATCGCCCAAAAGGCGATGAACAACCCCACCGATGACGGGCTGCACTTCTATGTGTTCCCCCAGATCGAGGACGAGAAAGCTTTCAAGACCACCTATCGCTCCGCGATGGATGAGCTGCCGATCGATCAACCGATGGCTGATCGCATCGTGGAAGAGGCCAACCATGCGTTCCACCTCAACATGAAGATGTTCCAGGAGCTGGAAGGCAACTTGGTGGCGGCCATCGGCAAGGTGCTGTTTGGCTTCCTCACCCGTCGTCAGCGCACCGGCAGCACTGAGGAGCCTGTGGCTGCCTGAGTGTGAGTCAGCGCCCGTTGCGTTTTTTGGTCCCCGGCACCGGGGACCGTTTCCGTTGTGGGGGCTTATCCGTTGAGCTGCAGAGCGCTCGCCTTTGCGAGGGCTTGGCCCCCAGTGTTGAGGTGGTCACCTACCGGCGGCGCGAGCCTGGTCGGGCTTTTCTGCCTGATCTGCTGAAGCAGGAACGATCACCTGGTGAAGCCCTCTGGTTGGTGAGTTGGGGTTTTCATGTGCCCGAGCTGCTGCGGCAGTTGCGGGGCCGGCCTGTGGCTTATCACGCCCATAGCAGTGGCTATGGCTTTGATCTGCCAGCAGGGGTGCCGGTGTTGGCGGTGAGCCGCAACACCCTGGGCTACTGGGGCGACCGGGCGCCCCGTGCACCCTTGCAATGGGTGCCCAATGCCATCGATCCAGGCTTTGGCGGGGGCACCGGAGAGCGCCCCATTGATGTGCTGGTGCAGGCCCGCAAGAGCAGTGCCTATGTGCGTGAGCAGCTGCTGCCAGCCCTGCGGCAGCGCGGCTTGCAGGTGGAACTGCAGCAGGGCTGGGTGGATGATCTTGGCGATTTGTTCCGCAGCGCCAAGGTGGTGCTCTACGACTCGGCCGATCACTGGCGCCGCGCGGGGGTGAGTGAAGGCTTTGGTCTGCCGCCCATCGAAGCTCTGGCTTGCGGCTGCGTGGTGTTCAGCAGCTTCAACCATGCTCTGGCTGACACCTTGGACCCAGGGCATCTGGCCTGGCAGATCGGCCGCGGCACTTTGAGCGCTGATCTCGATCGCATCACAGCGGCTGCGCGAGCTCCTCAGCAATGGCTGCCTGAACCTGCGTTGCTGCAGCGTTTGTTGGCTAGCCACAGCGAATCCGCTGTCCGTCAGCGCTGGCGCGAGGCGTTGGAGGTGGTGAATGACCATTGGGATCGTGTTGTTAGCGGCGAGCAGCCGCTAAGGGCACTCTCCCCTTGGCGTTTGCGCTGGGGCCGGCGGTTCAGCCGGTTGCGTCGCCGCAGCTGAGTTGCCGCGCCGGCCATAGGGTGGCCTCGTGGCAAAAGCATCTGTTCAAGACAAGGGCTTCCGGGCATGGTTCAGCCGCCGCAGCAAAACGGTGGATCTGCTGCTGCGCTTGT
>CAJWAH010000204.1 GCA_913020095.1 uncultured Synechococcus sp. | reverse complement strand
CATCGGTGCCGATGCCCAGCATCGCTGCTGCTTTGCCCGCCCCATAGTGGCCGGACTTCGATACGAACACCGACAGTGGTTGACCGCTGGCCCCGAACCGGACGAGATCGGGTTGTAGCCGGTGCCTCGCCAATTGCAGGGAGTACAGCAGGGCGACCGACCCACCCGGGCAGAACATCCCTGGCGGGAGGTTGGTCGGCGACTCGTCTGGCCCCGGGGAGGGAAAGCCGGCCAGGTGAGCCAACTTGGCCAGCAGGGCGCTCTCCAGCAGGTGAAACACCGGGGCGATCTCGAACGTGGAGTTGGCAGTGTTCAGCGCGGCTGCCAGCCAGTCGCCGACCACGGCCACCGGCCAGCGCAGCGTGGGATCCAAGCCGGGCAAATCCAGCTCCAGCCAGCGCACAGCCTTGGCTAACTCCCGCCCTTGCGGATCGATCAGCTGCTGCGCAGCAGCTCTTAGTGCGTCAGACATCCCTGGCTGCTGCTGACCAATGCGGAGAGCAGATCATCCGGGGACACCGGGAAGGGCAGATGGTGCAGATCGGAGCCTTCGCGGCAGGCAAAGCGGCACACCTCCTGCAGCTCTTGCAGGCTGGCGCCAGCGAGCCCTAATTCCTCCAGGCTCACGGGCAACTGCAACTGACGGAAAAAGCTGAACAGCTGCCGGCGGGCTTGGGCGGCCAGTTGGCTTCCCCCCAGCTGCTCTTCCAGCCGTAACTGCACCAGGATCCCAAAACCCACCTTCTCGCCATGCAGCACGCCATGGCAGGCGGCCAATTGCGTCAGGCCGTTGTGAACCGCATGGGCGGCCACGGTGCGGCAGCGGGCCCCGCCGATCCCGCCAATCAGCCCGGCGGTCAGGCCGCTGGCTTCAGCCACGCGCTGCCAGGCCTCAGAGCCCGGATGCTCGATCGCTTCGAGCCCTTCCAGCAGCAGTTGATCGCGCAGCACGCGGGCTTGCTGCACGGCCTGTTGCACCAGCCCATCGCTGCTGGAGCCGCTGCTCACCGATGCCTCGTACCACTTGGCCATCGCATCGGCGATGCCGCTCGCCAGGGTTCGCGCCGGAGCCTGGACCACCAGATCGTGGTCAAAGATCAACAGCTCGGGGCAGTGACGCAGGGCCACATCGCTTTCAAAGGCCCCTTGCGCTGAATAGATGTTGGCCAGTGCGGTCCAGCCGGCGCAGGTGGCGGCGCTGGTGGGCACCGTGATGCAGCTCAAACCCAAACGGTCGGCCAGCAGCTTGCCGGCATCAAGCACTTTGCCACCGCCGGCCGCCAAGACCGCATCAGATCCGCAGGCGGTGATCTCAGCGGCTAAGCGCTGCAGGTCCTGCTCGCAGCAATCAAATTCCAGCTCACCAGTGGAGACCGACAGGCCTGTTGCTTCGAGATCGCTTTTCAGGTTTTGGCGCAACTCCCCTGTTGCAGCGCTGCGGCCGAGCACAAAGGGCTTTTGGCACAGCGCGGCAATCAGCGGCAGCGCTTCACCCCAGGCGCCATCTCCGCGCAGCACGTTGGCTGGGGCAATGGCGTGGGATGAGATAGAGCTGCTCATGGCCTCAGCCTACGAATCAGCTCCCTGCTGTTGCGCTTCAAACGCTGCTGCTGGCCAGCTCCTGCGGAGCGCTGGTGGTACCGCCGGGGCGGATCACCACCTGCTTGTCGTCGTCGACATCCACCAGAGCGGCTTCGCCTTCCTTGAGGCGGCCGGCGAGGAATTCCTCGGCCAAGGAGTCTTCCAGCAAGCGCATCACTGCACGGCGCAATGGGCGGGCGCCGTAGGCGGGGTTGTAGCCCTCTTCCACCAAGCGCTCTTTGAAGGCTTCGGTGACCGAAAGAAGGATGCCCTTCTCCTTCATGCGGTTGAAGACCTCGCGCAACATGATGTCGGCGATCAGCTTCACCTCATCACGGTTGAGCTGACGGAAGACGATGATCTCGTCGAGGCGGTTGAGGAACTCAGGGCGGAAGTACTGCTTGAGCTCTTCATTCACCAACGAGCGGATCCGGTTGTACTGAGTTTCCTCAGCGTCGTCGCCGCTGAACTCAAAGCCGAGGCCGCCGCCGCCTTTCTCGATGACTTTCGAACCAATGTTCGAGGTCATGATGATCAAGGTGTTCTTGAAGTCCACCGTGCGGCCTTTGGAGTCGGTCAGGCGACCGTCTTCCAGCAGCTGCAGCAGCAGGTTGAACACATCGGGGTGTGCTTTCTCGATTTCATCGAAGAGCACCACGGTGTAGGGCCGGCGGCGCACCGCTTCGGTCAGTTGACCGCCCTCGTTGAAGCCCACATAACCAGGAGGCGAACCGATCAGCTTGCTGACCGTGTGGCGCTCCATGAATTCGCTCATGTCGAGGCGAATCATGGCTTCTTCGCTGCCGAAGAAATAGGAAGCCAGGGCTTTGGTCAGCTCGGTCTTACCAACACCGGTGGGGCCGGAGAAGATGAAGCTCGCAATCGGGCGATTGGGGTTTTTCAGGCCGACGCGGGCGCGGCGGATGGCCTTGGACACCGCTTTGACAGCCTCGTCTTGGCCGATCAGGCGCTGGTGGAGGGTTTCCTCCATGTTCAGCAACTTGGCCGATTCGGTTTCGGTCAACTTCTGAACAGGAACCCCAGTCCAGGACGCCACGATTTGGGCGATGTCCTCTTCATTCACCACGGGGCTGGTGTCCTGAGCGGTGTCAGGCGCTGCGGTGGTGGCGGCAGGCGCCGGTGCATCGGCCGCTGCGGAATTGGCTTCAGATG
>CAJWAH010000203.1 GCA_913020095.1 uncultured Synechococcus sp. | reverse complement strand
TGGCGCGTTTGGGGCCGTAGTGCTCCAGCACCTGCAGCTCCGGGGTGAACTGGGCGGCCTCGCGCTTCCAGTTCGTCAGCACTGAGGTGGGCGCCACCAGCAGCACCGGTCGTTTGAGTTCTTGCTCGGCCTTGAGGTGTTGCAGGAAGGCCAGCAGCTGGATCGTTTTGCCCAGGCCCATGTCATCGGCCAGGCAGGCGCCTTGATCAAAGCGGTGCAGGAAGGCCAGCCAGCCGAGGCCGCGCTCTTGATAGGGCCGCAATTGGCCTTCAAAGCCTTCCGGTGCCGCCAGCGGATCGGGTGCTTTTTGCTGGTGGTATTGCTCCAGCACCGCCTGGAGCCTGGGGCCCGCTTCAAAGCGGTGCACCGGTAGCCGCATCAGCGTGTCGCCTTCGCTGGCGGTGAGCCTTAAGGCGTCATCGAGGCTCAGCGGGGGATCAGCCGCGCAGAACTTCTCGGCGTTTTTGAGATCGCTGGGCCGCAGCTCGATCCAGGCGCCTTTGTGTTGCACCAAGGGGCTGCGCTTGCCGGCCAGCCGTTCGAGCTCCTTGAGCGTCAAGGTGACGCCGCCGATCATCAGCTGCCACGACCACTCCAGGTTTTCGCCGAGGCTGAAGCCACGGCCCTGTTCGGGCAGCTCGGCCTTGATCGCTAGGCCCAGCCGGCTGGCGAGGCCTCCGCTGAGGCTGGGGGGCAGCACCACCCCAACGCCCACATCCCGCAGCTTGGCCGCGGCGGTTCGCACCAACACAAACGCTTCCGCTGGTGCCAGCTCCATCGCTTCTGGGGCTGCTGCATCCAGCCCGCGGGCCAGGGGCTCAAAGGCCACCAGGGCACGGCCCAGGCCTTCCAAGAGCAGTTCACCGGGCTGCTCCACCTGGATTTCACCCAGTTGCAGCACGCCATCACCGGCATTCCAAACAGCTGTGGCGCTCTGGCGCAGGTTGGCGTCGGCTTCGGCTTGCAGGCCAAAGCGCAAGGGCCAGAGCTCACTGCCCTCCGGTGGTGTGTCGAGCTCCAGCAGGGCCCGCGCCGGTGCCACCTGGCCGGCCACGGTCTCGCGCCAGCGGGAGGTGGCACTAATCAGCCGGGCGCTGTCGTCGTCGCTGAGAGCCAGGATTCCATCGCCTGGCCCCAGGGCTTGTTGCCAGCCCGCCAGCAGTGGATCCAATCCCTCCGATGAGGGTTGAAAGCCTTGGCGCAGCTGACCATCGAGCAGGGCCCCAGCGATTTGGGCCACTTGCAAACGCTTGGCGCTCGGCCGGCGGCAGCCCAGGGCGCCTGGGGTGTCCGCTGCGCTGACCACCAGCGGCATCTGGCTGGCGAGATCCTCCAGGCGGCGGCGGTCTTCTTCGTGGTTGAGCAGGGGCTGCCAGCTGGCCTGCACATGGCCGGGTTCCAGCCGCCGCACCACCGGCAACCAGCGGCCGCGGGCGACCAGGCTCAGGCTCCAGCGCTGCAGGTGAGCCCACCAGCTCAGGTCATCCCCAAGCTCAGCTGGGCTACTCGCCAGCGGCAGTTGCCCCAGCCAACTGGCGGCATCGGCTGGGGCCATGGCCAGGGCGGGCACGCGCCAGGGCCACCACTGCACGGTTTTCGGGATCGCTTCACCAGCCATCAGCGGCAGGCCATTGCTGCGGCTGGGCAGGGTCAGCTGCACTTCGATGGCCTGCGCCTCAGCCGGCAGCCGGTCGATCTCTTCCAGCCAAGCTTTGAGGTCGCCTGCCTCCAGCGCCAAGGGATGCAGCAGTGGTGCCTCGAGGCCGTCCAATTTGCGTGGTTTGGCCACGCGCCAGGTATCCGCCCAGAGGGCCAGATGGGGCGCTCCGGGGTTGGGCAGCCAAACGGCGTGCAGCAGGCTCATGGCTGCGGCAGCGGAGAAACGGCACGGGAAGCCATCTCCACACTATGGGCGTGCAGGTGTTGCGGGATCATGGCCGCTGGCTTGCAACGTGTTCACCATGGCCCCTGCCGTCGCCCGTCCCCGCCGTGGTGCCGAGATCCGTGCAGCGTTTCTGGAGTTCTACGAATCCCGCGGTCATCAGCCCATCCCCAGTGCCTCGCTGATTCCTGAGGACCCCACGGTGCTGCTCACCATCGCCGGGATGCTGCCGTTTAAGCCGGTGTTCTTGGGCCAGCAGGAGCGTCCAGCGCCGCGGGCCACCAGCAGCCAAAAGTGCATTCGCACCAACGACATCGAAAACGTGGGCCGCACGGCCCGGCATCACACGTTTTTCGAGATGCTCGGCAACTTCTCCTTTGGGGATTACTTCAAGCAGCAGGCCATCGAATGGGCTTGGGAGCTCAGCACCGAGGTGTTTGGCCTTGATCCCAAGAACTTGGTGGTGAGTGTCTTCCGCGAAGACGACGAAGCCGAGGCGATCTGGCGTGATGTGGTGGGGGTGAACCCCAAGCGCATCATCCGCATGGATGAGGCCGACAACTTCTGGGCTTCAGGCCCAACTGGCCCCTGCGGTCCCTGTTCCGAGATCTATTACGACTTCAAGCCCGAACTGGGCGATGAGGGCATCGATCTTGAGGACGACAGCCGCTTCATCGAGTTCTACAACTTGGTGTTCATGCAATACAGCCGTGATGCGGAAGGCACGCTCACGCCGCTGGCCAACAAGAACATCGATACCGGTTTGGGCCTCGAGCGCATGGCCCAGATCCTGCAGGGGGTGCCCAACAACTACGAAACCGATCTCATTTATCCGCTGATCGAAACGGCCGCCGGCCTGGCCGGTGTCGACTACCGCCAGCTCGATGCCAAAGGG
>CAJWAH010000202.1 GCA_913020095.1 uncultured Synechococcus sp. | reverse complement strand
ACGCTCTTCCGATCTGGCGTCGGCACAGCATCGCCCCGCAGCGCGCTCGAGGTCAACGGCGGGATCCGCTCGCAGATGTGGGCGCTGCACATGCAGTGGGCGCGCTCGCACGCGCCGGAGCAGGCATCGTCGCTCAGCCCCTCCACACTGCCGTACCGGCCAGCGGGGCACGCCACGGGCTCGGCGGAGCCGGAGGTGCAAAAGAGTGCCGACTACGAGTCGTGGATGCTCCTCGAGTCCACCGAGGATGGCGAGACGCGGTTGAGGTAACGGAAGATCCAGTACTTGAAGATCGTGGCCAAGATCACCGGGAAGGTGGCGATGAACAGATCGATGAATTGTTCTTCAGCCGGGATGCCCAGGTGGGATGAAATGCCCTGCAACAGCACCGTCCAGCCTTCTGGACTGTGGAAACCCACGAATATGTCGGTGAACAGGATGATCACGAACGCCTTGGCGTTATCGCTGAGGCCATAGACGACCTCATCAAAGAACCCGCGCAGCACCCGGATTTCATCGCGGCCAAACAGGCACACCAACACAAAGCCGATCGTGGCCACCACATCGGCCAGCACGTTTTTGATCGCTGTGGTGCTCTCGGAGTCCGCCTCATCCTTGAGCTCAGCTGCTTTGAGCGTCAGCTTTTGGCGCAGCTCTTCCACAGACGGGCTGTCTTCTCCCTCGAGAAGGGCCGCAAACTCGATTTCGGCTTTGTATTCCCGCAGACTCGCCACCGCAGATTGCTGCAGCCGTGGCTTGGTGTAGCTGAGGAAAGGAACATCAGGGGCAATGCGATCCACCACAGGTGAGATCACATAGGTGCGCGAAATCTGCTGCAACAGCAGTGGCACCAAAATCATTAACAGCAAGATTCGCAGCGACACCAGCGTGGAATCACGCCGGCGCCTGAAACCAGCCACCACATTGGCTTCAGCTTCTGGGTCCAATTGATTGCGAACCCGGTCAAACACCCCCAGCAGACTGCGGGGTAGAGGGTCTGGACGTTGAAACAGGGTTTGACCGTCTTTGCTGCGATAGCGCCGCACCACCGACTCAATCAGTTGCAGCTGCCGCAGTTCCTGGCTGTCGAGCTGGGCGCGCTGGCGCTCGATCGATGAGAGCAGGGCACGGCAAATCTCCAGTGCCGAGCGAAAGCGGCGGAAGATCTGCGTTTGGGTTGCTTGCGGCAAACCCAAATTGACATCGGTGCGAACTGGGCGGTCGTTGAAATATTCGAGCTCTAAGCCTTGGATCATCAGAGCAGCCTCATAGGCCTGCTCCAAATCGCTACTCAAATCCAGTCCTTCGGCCTTGGCAAAGGTGCCAAGCCAGTCATTCAGTCCCATGCCGTCGAACTGGGCGTCAGCCCATGATGCCGAGGTTCAGCGAGAGAACACCCACCAAGTGGCCATCGGCACAAGCGTTCCCAACACCAACAGCACCGCCACCCAAATCAACGCATTGCTTTCTTCGGTCTCTTCCTTGGTTGGGACATTGCTGACAACGGCCACCTGTTCAATCAGCTCAGGAGGGCCGGGGTCTTCTTGGCCGGCTAAGACCGTTTCGAGGCGGGAGAGGCCATCAACTGTGGCCTGGCGGTAACGGCCACCATCGCGTAGGGCCACCGACATCGTTTCCTCAGCCGTGCTCTCCAGCAGTGCATTGGGCAAGCGCTGCAACAAGGTGGCGTCGGCGGCAATGCTGGCTGCGTTGGCCCCTGAATCAATGGCAATCAACAGATCACTGTCATCGTCTGAACCGTGCCAGCGGCTCAGCAACTCAGAGGCAAACGAATCGAGGTCAACGTTGTAATCAAGACGCTTGACCGTCACCAAATTGGCGTTGATGTGATCGCTCTCCAGGTTGGCTAAACGTGAGCCCAATTCACCCGTGGAGGCTCGGCTCAGCACATCGGCTGAATCCAACACGTGGCCCTCAGGTGCCGCCGCTGGGAAGTCCACAGGCGCCACAGCCAACGCCGGCATGGCCGGGAGGCCCAAGCTGACGAGCAGAAGCAACAACGGCAAAAGACGAGCCATGACACCCGGGCGATCGCTGCCCAGTCTGCCCTTCATTCGTCCGCCATGGCCAAAGCATCACGGTGGAGGATGTCCATCACCGTGATGATCTGCTGGCTCATCGTTTCAGGCAGATCCAAATGGCCGGCGAGCTGGTCAATGAATTTGAGTTCTTCAGGCTCAATGATGCGATCGGCGCGAACCAACTGAATGGCCACTGCCAAAGCGGTTTCACGTTGCACTTGATTGAGGCAGGGTGCTGCTTTGGCCACCAAGGCTTCGCTGCCCTCGCTCCTCCACAGCTCGAGCAGATCGTCAAACAACCCCGCCATGGTGGCTTCATCCATCCCCACATAGGGGGTTCGAAACTCCAACTCAATCCGCAGGCTTCTGGCCTCATCGCGTCCCACCACCCCATCACTGGCAACAGCAGCCAAACAAATTGCAGCGAACGCCTGTTCCGGGGTCATCGCATCAGCGGGAGTTGCCCCTATTTCAGCCAAAGCGCGGTGGAATGGCAGCCTTGCAGCAAAGCCATGAGGTCCATGCCATCACAAGCCCGCGTGGTTCTTGGCTGTGGTGTCGTTGGCTTACTGCTCGTTGTCATCAATGCCCTGCTGATCCCGGCTGATTTGGGCAGCGCACTGCCGATCTTTCAACGCGCATCGGTGCTCGCGGGTGTAATGGCCGTTGGCCTGATGTTGGTTGCCGTGCTGTGGACCCGGGCCAATCCAGCCACACGCGAGAGGGTCAGCTTGGAGGGTC
>CAJWAH010000201.1 GCA_913020095.1 uncultured Synechococcus sp. | reverse complement strand
CCACGTAGACGGGGCCGCTGACGTTGATCTTGTCCCAGTTGGCGGCCACATTCAGGCCGGTGTAAATGCCTGGGCGCACTTGCTTGCCGGGAATCGAAACCTGGCGAATATCGCCCTGCAGCACTGAGCGAATCGCGTGCCAGTAGTCAGGCACTTTGCCGATATCCACCCACTCGAAATCCATCGGGAGGGCATAGAAGGGAAGACCTTCCTCCACCAGCTTGGGGAACAGTTGGGAGCCGATGTCGTAAGAGACACCGTCGGGGATGTGTTCAAAAATCTCCGGTTCAAACAGGTAGATACCGGTGTTGATCTCATCGCTGAGCGCCTCTTCCACGCCCGGCTTTTCTTGGAAGGCTTTGACCCGGCCCTCGTCGTCGGTCACCACCACGCCATAGCTGCTGACCTTCTCTTTGGGCACCCGTTTGGTGATGATCGTTGCCAGCGCTCCGCTCTGGCGGTGCTTGCGAACGGCCTCGCTGAGGTTGAGGTCGATCAGCGCATCCCCGCAGAGCACGACGAAGGTGTCATCAAAGAACTTCTGGAAGTTCTGAATCTTCTTGAGTCCACCCGCTGATCCGAGGGCATCACCGATCAGCTCGCCATCTTCAATGCGGCCTTCAAAGCTGTAGGCGATCTCAACACCAAAGCGCTGGCCGTCGCGGAAGTAGTTCTCAATCTCTTCAGCGAGGTGGGACACATTCACCATCACCTCGGTGAAGCCGTGCTGGCGCAGCAGCTCCAGCAGAAACTCCATCACTGGCTTCTGCAGGATGGGAATCATCGGTTTGGGAATGGTGTGGGTGATCGGCTGCACCCGGGTTCCCTTACCTGCCGCCAGGATCATGGCCTTCATGGCGGTTCCCCACTCAACCGGGGCAGCGTATCAAGGGTTTTTTAAGCAGCTTTCAATTCGCTAGCCGGCAGAGGAGCTGACCCAGCTGGAACAAAGTGCAGTACGCCTTGCCGCTGCTGATCCTCATCGCTGGGCCGCACCCGCAATTGCAGGGGGCCAAATAGATCACGCTCGTCTTGCTGCAGATCCACGCGCCCCTGACTGCAGAGAAACAGAAGCGCCCAGAACACCCCAACCCGGTCTTGATCGAGATCCTCTGGAGCCACGGCGGCCCAGGCGGCCACCAAACCATCGAACTGCTGCCACTCCCAGCCCACATCCCAGCTACTGAGGAATTGGCTCAGGGCTGCAGTGGTTTCGGGCAACTTCTCGCGGTGCGCCAGGGAGGCCACTTGGGCAATGGCTTCGCGGTCGCTGTAGCGCTTGCGCCGCTGCTTGGGTTGGCGGCCGCCCTCCTGCTCCAGCCGTTCGCCAATGTCTTCCAGTTGGCGGATCAATTCCCCCAAGGTGACGGGACGCTGCAGTGGCGGCGGGGCCACGGTGCGGCGTTGCAGCAATTTTTCCGGCCGGGAGGGCAGGGCGCGCAAGGCTGGCCAGTCGCCATCGTCTTCAGCGAGCTGCTCCAGCAGCAGGTCGACGTCATCGTCGTCGACTTCCGCGGCCTGGAAGGTGCTGGCTTCTAAGTGCTCTGCTTTGAGCGACACCAGCACAGAGGCCGCCAAAAAGGCCTCACTGCTTTCGGCCAGGTCTTGCTCGTAGCTGCCGCCAGCGGAGGCGATCAGGCGCGGCAGTTCCAGTTTTTGGCGCAGTTGATCGAGAAAGCCGTCAACGACGGCGATCACATCCACATCCCAGGGTTCGATCTCGCCCCGCTCAGCGGCGTCTTGGAGCAGCCGAATGGCTAAGCGTGTCCCACTGTCCCCGGCCTGGATCACAAGCTTTGCGGGCGTGCAGTGGGCTGAAGGTAACGGGGTTAACTCGCTTCAGCCACCCCTGAGCTGCTCTCAACAGACGCGGGCAGCAGGCTGAGCTGGGCATCCATGGCGGCGCGGTAACGCTCCACGTCTTGCTGCAGTTCTTGGATTTGCACCTGTTGGGCCTGGCTCTGTTCGCCCGCAGTGATGTTGCGGGTGACCCCAGTCCAAACGGCAAACACCCAGGCGGCGGTGGCGCCTACGCCACCCACGATCAGTAGCAGCACCGCCAGAGGCATGGTGGTGCTCATCCCAGGCAGAAAGCGCACGGTGGTGGCCGCGGTGTTCTCCAGGGTGAACATCACCATCGCCAGGCCGAACACGAAGATCAGCACAAAATTGATCTGGGGCATGGTTCTGACAAGAGCTGGCCGAACGGGGCGGAGATTAAATCGATCCGCCCATGTTCAGCTCAACTTCGGAGCAGAACGCAATGGCAAGTAAGGAGCCGTCAGCGCCTTCATCGATGACTCATCCCGCGCCACCACCTGCTCAATCGTGGCCCGGTAGCTGTCGGTGACCAGCTTCGGGTAGAGGCCAATGCCAATGATCGGCACCAGCAGGCAGGAAATGATGTAGATCTCCCGTGGCTCGGCGTCCACCAAATTGGCGTCGGAAAGCTCGGGTTTCTCCTGGCCAAAGAAGATCTCCCTGAGCATCGAAAGCAGATAGATCGGCGTGAGGATCACACCGATCGCAGCGGCCCCATCAATCACGATGCGGAAGGGCAGGGTGTAGGCGTCGTCGGTGGCGAAGCCCACAAACACCATTAGCTCCGAGACAAAGCCGCTCATGCCAGGCAGCGCCAGCGAGGCCAGCGAGCAGGCGGTCCACATGGCAAACATCTTGCGCATGCGCTGGCCGACCCCGCCCATCTCATCGAGCTGCAGGGTGTGGGTGCGGTCGTAGGTGGCCCCCACTAGGAAAAACAGACTGGCTCCGATCAAGCCGTGGCTGATCATCTGCAACAT
>CAJWAH010000200.1 GCA_913020095.1 uncultured Synechococcus sp. | reverse complement strand
TGTACATCAATTCACCCGGTGGATCGGTGACAGCTGGCCTGGCGATCTACGACACGATCCAGTACATCAAGTCGGATGTGGTGACCATCTGTGTGGGTCTAGCCGCCTCGATGGGAGCCTTCCTGCTGGCCGCCGGCACCAAGGGCAAGAGGGTCGCTCTGCCCCACAGCCGGATCATGATTCACCAGCCCCTGGGCGGCACCGCCCAGCGCCAGGCCAGTGACATCGAGATCGAAGCGCGCGAAATCCTGCGCATGAAAGATCAGCTCAACAAGCAGCTGGCCGACATGAGCGGACAGACCATCGAGAAGATCACCAAGGACACCGACCGCGACTATTTCCTCAGCGCTGAGGATGCCAAGGCCTATGGCCTGATCGATCGCGTCATCAGCCATCCCAGCGAGGCCTAAGCAGACGTTTGGGTAGGCTCTCGGTTTGCCCTGCCTGAAGACCGGATGGCCACGCTGTATTACGACACCGACGCTGACCTGGGCCTGCTCAGCGGTAAGACCGTGGCGATCATTGGTTATGGCTCCCAAGGCCATGCCCACGCGCTGAACCTCAAAGACAGCGGCGTTGATGTGGTGGTGGGCCTCTATGAGGGCAGCCGCTCGGCTGACAAAGCCAAGGCTGATGGACTGGAAGTCCTGAGCGTTGCCGATGCAGCCGCCAAGGCCGACTGGATCATGGTGCTGCTGCCCGATGAGTTCCAGAAAGAGGTTTACGACAAGGAAATCGCCCCGCATCTGAGCGCCGGCAAGGTGCTGAGCTTTGCCCACGGTTTCAACATCCGCTTTGGCCTGATCAAGCCTCCCGCTGATGTGGATGTGGTGATGATCGCCCCCAAGGGCCCTGGCCACACCGTGCGCTGGGAATACCAAAACGCCCAGGGCGTGCCGGCCCTGTTTGCCATTGAGCAAGACGCCAGCGGCAACGCCCGCGGCCTGGCCATGGCCTACGCCAAAGGCATTGGCGGCACCCGCGCCGGCATCCTCGAGACCAACTTCAAAGAAGAGACCGAAACCGACCTCTTTGGTGAACAGGCCGTGCTGTGCGGCGGCCTCTCGGAGCTGGTCAAAGCAGGCTTTGAAACCCTGGTGGAAGCCGGTTATCAGCCGGAGCTGGCCTACTTCGAGTGCCTGCATGAGGTGAAGCTGATCGTTGACCTGATGGTCAAAGGCGGCCTCTCGGCCATGCGCGATTCGATCTCCAACACCGCCGAATACGGCGACTACGTGAGTGGGCCTCGCCTGATCACGGCCGACACCAAGGCCGAAATGAAGCGCATCCTGGGTGACATCCAAGACGGCACCTTCGCCAAAAACTTCGTCGCTGAATGCGAAGCCGGCAAGCCGGAAATGAACAAGATCCGCGAACGCGACAGCGCCCACAAGATCGAAGAAGTGGGCAAGGGCCTGCGCGCCATGTTCAGCTGGCTCAAAGCAGCCTGAGCAGTTGGTGGCTGGTGGCCGCAGCCTGCGGCCTTGACCGACTCATCGGCGATCCGCGCTGGTGCCTGCATCCCGTGCAGGTGATGGGCGCGGTGATCACGCAATTGCGCCTCTGGGCGGAAGCCATTGGCGGCGATCGCCCCTGGGCGCTGCGGCTTGGGGGCGGGCTGATCACAGCTGTTCTGGTCGGCGGTAGTGCGGCCGCCGGCTGGGCCCTCGAGCAACTCAGCCTGCGCGCGCAATGGGGTTTACCCCTGTTGGTGATTGCGTTGGCCAGCGCCTTGGCCGGACGCAGCCTGCGGCTGGCGGTGGAAGACGTGCTGACGCCCCTCAGCAGCGCACCGCCTGATCTGGAGCAGGCCCGCCGCAAGTTGGGCTGGATTGTGGGGCGCGATGTGGAGGGCTTAGCGGCCCCCGAGCTGCTGCGGGCCCTGGCGGAAACAGCCTCAGAAAACGCGGTCGACGGCCTATTCGCGCCGCTGTTTTGGATGCTGATTGGCGCTGGGCTGTGGAGCCTCAATCCAGCGCTGCCTGGCCCCTTGGCCCTGGCTTGGGCGTTTAAAGCCAGCAGCACGTTGGATTCGATGCTCGGCTACCGCCGCGGGCGGCTGCAGTGGCTTGGCACCGCCGGTGCTCGCTTGGATGATGGGCTCACCTGGCTGCCCTGCCGGCTGCTGGCCCTCAGCCTGGGGCAATTGGGACCGGCTCTACGCGATGGCGCCAGTGATCCCTCCCCCAATGCTGGGGTCTCCCAAGCCGCCTATGCCCATGCTCTTGGTTTGCAGCTGGGCGGGCTGAACCGCTACGGCGGTATTGAAAAGGCCAAACCAGTGCTGAATCCAGGCGGACGGGCCGCTGATCAGCAAGGGGTTGAAGCCATCCTCAAAGCAACTCAACGCAGCGCTCTGCTCTGGCTAGGGCTCAGCGGGCTCGCCGCTCTTTTGGCTTAGTAAGCGCCTTTATTAGCGGGGAACAGAACCACCGACAGCGTGCGCCAAAGGATGCGCAAATCCAGGCCGAGGCTGCGGCGGTTCACGTAGGTGAGATCAAGCAGCACGCGGCGCTGATAGCTGACGTTGTTGCGGCCAGACACCTGCCACAGGCCCGTGAGGCCAGGGCGCACGCTCAGCACCTGCTCCATGGCCGGGCCATAGCGGGGAATTTCCTGTTCAACGATGGGACGTGGGCCCACCACGCTCATCTCACCGCGCAGGATGTTCCAGAACTGGGGCAACTCATCGAGGCTGGTGCGCCGCAAAAACTGACCAATGGGAGTGATGCGGGGATCGCGGCGCAGCTTGTGGTCTTGTTCAAACTCCGCCCGCAGCTGGGGGCAGGAATCCAGCAGCTCCTGC
>CAJWAH010000199.1 GCA_913020095.1 uncultured Synechococcus sp. | reverse complement strand
GCGATAACGCACGCTGTTCATGTCCGTGACATCCATGGGAGGGCTCGGGGGAGAGGCACGGCCCATGTCCTCGTCTCGCGGACTGCGACTGCGGCTGCGGCTGTGGCTGCGGCTGCGGCTGTAGCTGCGACGGTCACGGCGGTCGCGGTCACGATGATCACGCCGCCCGCCAGGTAGAGCTCCACGCGGTCCTGCGCGGGGCACTCGTTGTTGAGCACGGCCGGCGGCGAGCCACCCGCGGGCGCCGCCTTCGCGAGCCCAAGCACCGGATTGGCGAGGCCAACCTCGAAGGCGGGGTCCTCGGCACGTTCCGCCGTCGGAGGCGGTGTCACGCCAGGCACGGCTTCGAAAGGAGATGGACAAGGCGTTGAACTCGAGGACGGCCGCAGCTCCGAGGGTCAACTTGCAGTCGTTATCCATCGAGATGGCCATCGTGAGCGGCATCGTGCAGGCCGTACGGACTCAGGGCGCACAGCCTCCCACGGCCTTCCCCGAGCTGATGGAGGTGCTGCAGATGCCCGAGTGGCTCATGTTCGCGCTGTGGCCGCTCACCGTCGCGATCACCGTCCTCGCCGAGCTCGTCAACTACGCCGCGCTCACGCTCCCCGCTGGGGTGTGGGGGCGGATGCCAGCCATAAACAGGCTTTCATCGGCATAGATGTTGCCCACGCCGGCCACCAGGGCCTGATCGAGCAGGGCATTTTTGATGGGGCGGCTGGAGCCCTTCAGTCGCTGGCGCAGGTAGTTGGCGTTGAACGCGTCGCTGAAGGGTTCGGGCCCCAAACGGGTGAGGCCGGTGATCACCTGCTCGGTTGGCGTGCCCAGGGGCACAAACCAGAGCTCTCCAAAGGAGCGCACATCCACAAAGCGCAGCTCATGCTTCTCGGAGAGAAAGCGAACCCTGGTGTGCGGGCAAGGCGGTCGCTCCTCGCGCTGGAGCCATTGAAATTGGCCGGTCATGCGCAGATGCACCCCCAGCTCACCGGCTGGTGCGCCATCGCGTTCAAGCTTGGCCACTAAATATTTGCCGCGCCGGCGCCAACTGGCTAACTCGCATCCCCTCAGGGCCGCGGTGAATCCATCAGGGTCACCTTTGGGCGCTGCAACGGCTCGGCTGCGGCAAACGATCGTTTCGCCAATAGGAAAACGGCCCACCTGCAGCTCGAGGCCGCGGCGAACCGTTTCAACTTCCGGAAGTTCCGGCACCTGAGATCAGGCTGGGTCGAGCTCGGCCTCAGCGAAGTTATTGGTGTTGATGCCGCCATCAACGCCAGAGAAGCCGTTGTAGTTGACCTTCTCGAAGCGCACCACAACCGGATAACGGATGCCGGAGGTGTCGATCGAGGCCACGGTGCCCACTTCGTTAAACCAATAGGACTCTGGGCGCCTGATGCGCACTTTGTCGCCGCGAGAAATCGCCATGTCGGCAGAACAAGGTTCGTTCGTTCAGAAACTTACCTGCGCTGACGCAATCGTTCGATGAGCCGTCATGATTCGTCGCGGCCCCCCGCTTGATCTGCTTTGGTCGCTACGCCAGCCAGCCTTGAGGCACCCACGCTGCATCTCGACCTGCCCGATCCCGAGCAGGACGACCTCAGCACCCTGGAGTTTCATGCCCGTTTGGAGCAGGCCTGGGAGCTGTGCGATCGCTTTGACCTGCAGACCGAAATTTGGCGCGGACGGATCTTGGCGGCGGTGCGGGATCGCGAGAAGCGTGGTGGGGAGGGCCGTGGTGCTGGCTTCCTGCAGTGGCTCAGGGAGCGGGAAATCAGCAAGACCCGGGCCTACAGCCTGATCCAGCTGGCGGAATCGGCCAACAGCCTGGTGGGCGACGGGCTGCTGGAGGAGACCAGCGTGAACAACTTCTCCAAGCGCGCCTTTGTGGAAACCGCTCAGGCCGACCCTGAGGTGCAGCAGATGATCAGCGAAGCGGCCAACGAAGGTCAGCAGATCACCCGCAAGCAGGTGCGCCGCCTCACCGATGAATTCACGGCCGCCACCAGCCCCTTGCTGCCCGATGAGATTCGCGAGCGCACGCAGCAAAACCTGCTTCCCCCCAAAGCTGTGGCTCCACTGGTGCGCGAGCTGGCCCGCTTGCCCGAACCCCAGCAGGACGACCTGCGGCGGGTGCTGAAGGAGGAGCCTGAGCTGGATCGCATCAAGGATGTGACCGCCACAGCCCGCTGGCTGAGCAAGGCCTCAGAAGCCGGCATGGCTGTGCGGGCGTTGCAGCACGAGAGCATCGATCTGGAAAAGGCGATGCAGGAGGCCACACGCCTGGACATGCTCGGTTTGGTGGCCGATGTGGTCGGCCAAGCCCAGCAACTGGAGCAGGCCGTGTTGAAGCTGCACACCAGCTGGCGCCGCCTGGGTGGTTTGCACGAGCGCCTCTGGCTTGAGAGTGGCAGCAGCACCCCCTATTTGCGCAGCTTGCTGCAGGGTCTGGAAACCCTCAGCGGCAGCAATCTGCGCGTGTCGCTCGGGGAGCTCGCTGGCGGCAAGCGCTTGCGGCTTCAGCTGGTGGAAGAGGGGGCAGATCAGCTGGAGGCGCCACCACTGCAGCAGGCCGCCTGAGGCCTTGCGCCCCGGGGGGCAGCCGGTACCGTCCGTGGGTGAAGGAATCCAGTGCACCTCTGCTGCAGTCGCTGCAGCAGCACTTCGGTTACAGCGATTTTCGCCCTGGTCAGCGCGAGGTGGTGGAGGCCCTGCTGGAGGGCCGCGATTGCTTGGCTGTGTTGCCGACGGGGGCTGGTAAGTCGCTTTGTTATCAACTGCCGGCCCTGGTGCGCGGTGGGGTGGTGCTGGTGATTTCGCCGCTGGTCGCTTTGATGCAAGACCAGGTGGCCCAGCTGCGCCGCCGCGGCATTGCCGCGGCTTGTCTGCA
>CAJWAH010000198.1 GCA_913020095.1 uncultured Synechococcus sp. | reverse complement strand
CAACTGGACCCCGCGCACAGCTGCGGTGAGCTGCTCCACCGAACGGCCCAGATCAATCTCAACAAAGGCCAAATCCGGCTGCTTGAGGCGCCGTTGACTGGCCTGAAATCGGGAGACGCTGCGACCGCCGCTAGCGAGCTTCAGTGGCGCCAAGCCAGCATCAGCTCGGCGACTGAGCCGATGCAACCAGCGCAAGGTGGAGCCGCCCACCCGGCCACTGCCGCCAACCACCAGAACATCAATGGCAGAGAAGCAAGGCTTGGGCATCACTTAAGCCGGCAACAGCACGGCGCCAACAAGAGCGCAAGCCATCACCACCCGCCATGCCGGCTGTTTCCAGCCGACTAACAGTAGAAAGGCCACCAAGGCCAAGCAAAAGTCAGCGACACCACGAATCGCGACTTGCCAGAGCGGTTGAAACAGGGCCGCCAAAAGGATGCCAACCACCGCCGCGTTGATGCCTTGAAGAGCACGCCGCATGGAAGCCAAGCGACCCAGGTCGCCCCAAAACGGCAAGACACCGCCAATCAACAGGAACGCAGGAGTGAACAGGGCGATCAACGCCAACAACGCACCGATCACCCCATGCAGTCCGCCCTGCAGATCAAAACCCAGGAACGCCGAGAAGCTGAACATGGGACCAGGCACCGACTGCGCCAATCCGTAACCCGCCAAAAACTGATCAAGGCCAAGCCATCCCGGCGGCACGAGCGATTGCTCAAGCAGCGGCAACACCACATGGCCGCCCCCAAACACCAGAGCACCAGCGCGCAGGAAGCTGCTTAGCTGCTGGATCACGACCGGCCTGGCGGATGCCCCCAGCCAGGGCAAGGCGAGCACCACGAGCGCGAACAAAGCAAGCAACAGCACGGCAATCGATCGCCGCACAGGCACCTGCAACATCGCCTGAGGTGCAGGTCCCGCTTGAGGAGGCGCCAGCCAATTCAGCCCAGCCAGAGCACCTGCAACCAAAGCCAAAACCTGAACCCAACTGGTCTGCACCAGCAGCACAAGCACAGCCGAGCCCACCATGACGCTGGCCCGCTGCGGATCTGGCGCTAGACGACGCTGCATACCGACGACAGCCTGCGCCACCACCGCAACAGCAGCCACCATCAGACCTTGCAGCCATGGAGCAGACATCCAATCCGGATGGCTGGTCAGCAGCGCTGCCGCCAGGATCATCAGCACAGCCGATGGCAAGGTGAATCCCACCCAAGCCGCCATCGCACCAAACCATCCGGCGCGCAACAGGCCAATGCCCATGCCGACCTGGGAGCTCGATGGTCCAGGCAACAGGCTCGCCAGGGCCATCAAATCGGCATAAGCCGCATCGGTGAGCCACCGCTCGCGTTCCACAAATCGCTCACGGAAATACCCCAGATGGGCTGTGGGTCCGCCAAAGGAGCTGCAGCCCAGCAGCAAGAACTGGCGGAAGACCTCAAAGGCAGGAGCCATCGTTGGCCTCCATGACATGGAAACCGTAGGGGCGGCGGTTTAAAGGCGGCACATGGTTGGAACGGCACGGGAGACTATGGGGGCTTGAAGGCAGACGTCATGGCTGACCACAGCGACCAACAGCTCTCAGCTCGCGAGATGGTGCGGGCTCACACCTACCCACTGCTGGCCGCCATCAGCACAATCAGCTTGCTGGCGATCACGGTGCTGTTGATCCCCCAGGCGGTGAAAACCCATCGCTACAACCGCTGCATTGATGCTCAAGTGCAAATGCGGGTCGCTGTGAACCCGCAAGGCGCCAGCTCACCAGGGAAATTGAATTACCTCAAAGCGGTGGAGCACTGCGAAGGGCGCTAGCTGCTGCTGCCACAGCATGGATGCTGGACACAGCGAACCCCGCTTGATCACAATGAGAATGATTCCCGGCGCGAGCTGAGCGCTCCATGGCCCAAACCTGGCTGATCTCCGGGCCTCCGGGTTGCGGCAAAACAACCTGGATGCTCAACAGCTTGAAAAGCCACCAAGGGCCGCGGGGTTACTTGCGCCTACCGGGCATTTCAACTGCTGGCCTTGAGCAAGCGGATGATGGCGGCATTGATCTGAGCTACTTGCAGGATCAAATCAGCGATCTGATCGACCTCTCCAACACAGCTCAAGCCTCAGAGGCTCAGGAGCAGCAGCTCAATCTCGTTGAGCTGAGCCAATTTCAACCGCCAGCCACAAGCGGCCTTGGCGGCGTTGACTCCAGCGTGATCCAGCAACTGGAGGGCCTAGGCCTTCGCCTCGATCGGGCCTTGCATTTCGGACAAGACGAGGACCTCCCCAAAGAGGACACCTTGGAGTTCAGCCGACTGGAGGCCTGGAGCCTGCCGCTTGAGGGATCCGTTTGGGATCCCAATAGCCTCAGCAGCTTTTGGTTTGAGTTGGTGAATGGGGCGTACGGGGATGTGTACCGGGCCAAGGCCTTGATGAACCTGCCTGATGGCCGCTCGTTTTTCTGCAATTGGATGGTGAGCCAAGGAGGTTCTCAATTCCTGCCATTGGAATCGGTGGCAGCACCCGATGGCAGACCCAAGCGTTGCTCAAGGCTGAGCGTGCAGGGCAAAGCCCTCGATGGCAGCGGCATCCAAACCACCATCGCCGACTGCCTACTCAGTGATGAGGTGCTCGAGCTCCACCAGGAGCCCCAGCGCCAACAAGCCGAACTCACCCAAGCCCTCTGATCCGATGAGCACCGCTGTCATCTCTTGTTTGCATGCCAACCTCGCCGCCACTGAGGCGGTGCTGGCGGACATTGATCGCCAGGGGATTGAGCAGATCATCTGCCTGGGCGACCTGGTGGGCTATGGGCCCCAGCCCAATGAGGTGGTGGAGCTGATCCGCCAACGGCAGATCCCCACCTGCCAAGGCTGCTGGGATGAAGACATCATCGATGGGCTCAATTCCTGCGA
>CAJWAH010000197.1 GCA_913020095.1 uncultured Synechococcus sp. | reverse complement strand
GTAGCAGCCTTCTGCAGAGGCTGGATCGGCATCGGCAAAGTGATTGGGGTGACCAATCGGGCCGATCGCATCAATGTCACCGCCCATCTCCAGGGGCTGGCCTTGAAGGGTGGCCAAGGTGAGATCAACGGCCGCTCCCGTGCTGTGGGGCGGTGGTGTGGTGGGATCGGGGCTTGGCTCGGCCCAGAGCGCCAGCACTTGCTCTTCGGTAACTCCAGGCTGCGCGCGGGTGTGATCCACCATGAATTGCTGCACGGCCAGGGGCCGGAAGGCATCAAAGATCAGCAATTGCAGCGGTTCGCTGTGATCCCGCAACACCTGCTGCGCTTGCAGCAGGCGCTCCACCACCCTCTGTCGCAACTGAAACGGATCACTGCCAGCTGGATAGGGAGCACCAAGGGCTTGGTAGGGATGGGGCTGCCAGCGCAACAACGCAGGGGATAACGGCAGCAACGGCTCACCGTTGTCGACGATTGGGATCGGATGCCAGGGACGGCCCATCAATTCAGGCGAGCGGAGGCGGTGAGGCTGCGGCGCTGGGCTTCCAAACACTGCGCCAAATGGGGATGCTGCTCCAAGGTTGGATCGGCATCGAGGATCGCTTGAGCGGTTTGCCGCGCTTCATCGAGCACCGATCCATCATCACTGAGGCTGGCGAGAGCCAAATCAGGCAATCCCGATTGGCGTGTCCCCAGCACTTCACCGGGGCCCCGCAAGCGCAGATCCATCTCAGCGATTTCAAAGCCATCGTTGCTGCGGGCCAGCACCTCCAGGCGTTGTTTGGCCACCGCTGAGCTGCTGTCATTCACCAACAGGCAATGGGAGGCGGCCGCTCCCCGGCCAACACGGCCGCGCAACTGGTGCAACTGGGACAAACCAAAGCGTTCGGCGTGATCGATCAACATCACCGTGGCGTTGGGAACATCCACGCCAACCTCCACAACCGTTGTCGAGACCAATAGTTGCGTCTCCCCGCGGCTGAAGGCCTCAATCGCCTGCTGTTTGTCGGCGCTGCTGAGCCGGCCATGCAAAAGCCCCACTTGCAAATCAGGAAACACCTCCTGCTGCAGCCGGCTGTGCTCATCAACGGCCGAACGCAAATCCAACTTTTCAGACTCCTCCACCAGCGGCAACACCACATAGGCCTGACGGCCTTCGTTGATTTGCTCGCGAATCAGCTGATCGGCCTTGGGGCGCTGGGCGGAAGTCAACACAGCGGTCTTGATCGGTTGGCGCCCGGGCGGCAGTGCATCAATTTGGCTGACATCCAAATCGCCATGGATGGAGAGCGCCAGGGTGCGGGGGATCGGCGTGGCCGTCATCGTTAGCAAATGGGGCTGCAAGCCTTTGCTGAGCAAGCGATTGCGCTGGCCGACGCCAAAGCGGTGTTGTTCATCCACCACCACCAAGCCCAAGCGGGCGAAATCAACCGGGTCCTCCAGCACCGCATGGGTGCCCACCAGGAGGTGCAACTGGCCATTGGCCAAGTCCTGCAGCAAGGCACGGCGTTGCTTGGCCGGCGTGGAGCCGGTCAGCAGCGCCACATTGACGTGCAGCTGCGGCATCCACTCGCAGAGCTTGGCGTAGTGCTGCTGGGCCAGCACTTCGGTGGGCGCCATAAACGCCCCCTGCAAACCCGCATCGATGGCCGCCAAGAGGGCTGCGATCGCCACCACCGTCTTGCCGCTGCCCACATCCCCTTGCACCAGCCGGGCCATGGGCTTGGGCTGGCCCATATCGGAGAGCAGCTCGCTCAGCACCCGCTCTTGAGCGCCGGTCAATTGAAAAGGCAGCAGGGCACGAAAGGCCTCGAGCCGTTCACCCACGGCCGCAGCCGGCAGTGCTGGTGCCTGACGCTGGCGGTACTGCAACCGCCGCTGGGCCAGGTTCAGCTGCAGCAGTAGAAACTCGTCAAACACCAACCGCCTGCGGCAAGCATCGAGATGCTCCCGGTTGCTGGGTTGATGAATTCCGCTGCGGGCATCGGCCTTGGCCACCAACTTGAGCTGTTGGCGCCAGGGTTCTGGCAAGGGGTCTGGCCCTGGGCGAACCGCTGCTAGCGCCGCTGCCACAGCTTGGCGGAGCCGTTCGGCGGTTAACCCCTCGGTGAGGGCATAGATCGGCACCAATCGGCCGATTTCAGGCGATTGCACCCTGCTGGCCGGTCCTTCCAACACCTCAAGCAGGGGGTCATGCAGGCTGATGCCAAAGCGGTTTTCCTTGACCAGGCCACTGGCAGCGATCGTGGCGCCCGGTGGGTACAAGCGCTGCTGTTGATGCAACCAGCCAGGGGAGGTGAAACGCTTGCCCGCCATGAACTTGCTGATCCGCAGCCGGCCGCTGGGGTCTTGCAATTGCAATTCCAAGATCGCCAGGTTGGGGTTTTTGGGGCTGGCGAAGGCGTGCACCCGGCGCACCGTGGCAACCACCGTGGCGGTTTCACCTGGAACCAAGGCTTGGATCCGCACCAGGCGCGAGTAATCGACGTAATCGCGCGGGTAGTAGCCGATCAAATCCTCGAGACAGAACAAGCCCAGCTGCGCCAAGCGGGTGGCGAGTTTGGGGCCAATGCCCTTGAGCTCTGAGAGCGGTAGATCAGCGGTGCTGCGGCCAGCTCTTGCCGAGGCAGGGGAGTCTGTGAGCCGCAGCCGAGGCGGGGAGAGGGGCGCAGGGGGATCGAGCTGACGGCGCAATTGATGCAAATGCTGACGCAGCTGCGTCACCAAGTAACGGCGCTGAGCTGGGCTGGCCGCTGAATATCGAGAAAATTGAGCAGCAAACGGGGCCAGCTGCTGACAGTCCTTCGCTGGCAGATGCGATGAGGGAGAGCGGCATTGCTGCTCGATAAAGGCGCTAAAGCGCGACCGCTGACCCTGGAGATCTTGGAAACCCGCGTCAGCTTCCAGGCTGAGGC
>CAJWAH010000196.1 GCA_913020095.1 uncultured Synechococcus sp. | reverse complement strand
CGCGCCTGGCTCGACGGTGATTTGAGGCTGGCCGTTCGCCTCCTGCAATGGGCAACCCCCAGCGAGTCATCCAGCAGCCAGGAGTCCAGCGGCAATGGTGTGGTGCCGCTTCAGACGCCAACCAACTACCAAGCCGCCTAAGGGACTCACCAGACCTGACAGGCCTTAACGCTGCTGGTGCGCTGGCACAGCTCCGCCTGCAGTTGGGGCTCTTCGGGCAGCAACAAACCAGCCGCTGCAATGGCTGCAGCCAGCACCACGGGGCTTAACCAAGCACGCCTGGGCTGAGCAGCAGGGATGATGGTGGAGCAGGTCATGGAACAGGTGTATTAGTGAGTGATACAGGTGTACTCACTTCTCGAGGAGCTGTCAACCCGCTGAGTCCTGGCCAACGTCTGCTGGTGGTTGGCGGCGGTTACACGGGCCAGCGCTTTGCTGAGCGCCTACGCCAACTGGGCGCCGATGTTCTGGTGACCCACCGCCGGGCAGCCGCCGCCGCTGGGGAGTTGCCGTTCGATAGCAGCACAGGCCTGCTGCCCAGCGCAGCGGAGCTCCAAGGAGTCAGCCATCTGCTGGTCACAGCCCCCCCTGATCGCCAAGGGCAGGACCCTTGCTTGAGCAGCCTGAAACCACTGCTGGATGAATTGCCTTTGCAATGGGCGGGCTACCTCTCCACCACCGGCGTCTACGGCAACCAGCACGGCGAATGGGTGGATGAATCCACGCCTCCAGCAGCGGATCTGCTGCCCCGCAGCCAAGCCCGGCTGCAATGCGAACAGGCCTGGCTCAACAGTGGTTGGCCGGTGCAGGTGTTCCGCCTGCCCGGCATTTATGGACCTGGGCGCAACAGCCTGTTGGCGCTGCAGCGCGGAGACGCCCGCCATGTGCACAAACCAGGGCAGGTGTTCTGCCGCGTGCATGTCGACGACATCGTTGGCGCCCTGCTGCACTGCCTGCGGTTACCGGCCACGCAACGGCCCAGCATCGTCAACGTCTGCGACAACCGCCCAGCCCCAAGCAGTGAACTGCTGGGCTATGCGGCCCACCTGCTGGACTGCCCGCTGCCGGAACTGCACTGGTTTGAAGCGGTTCAAGGCAGCATGAGCCCGATGGCCCTGAGCTTCTGGCGCGACAACCGCCGCGTTAGCAACCGCAAGCTGACCAAAGAACTGGGCTATGCACTGCAGTTCCCCAGCTACCGGGAGGGACTGCAGGCCTGCCTCAAGGCTGAGGCTCTCGATTGACGTACGTCTCCAAATCCTTGCCCAGCCGATCCCAGCGCACCTCAAGCCAACCGCGCTGCAGCCCGGTTCCAAGGCCTAAAAGCAACAGGGCCAGGAGCAGCAAACGCAACATGGTTTGTGACGAACAGTGGAACCAAGTGAAAAAGCGAACAATCCTTTAGTGCGTCCTTAATAGGGACTGCCTTAAATATCCGCAAATTGGTTGAGCTCATGGCCCGATTTGAGTGCTTCAGCCGAACCCAGCGTCCAGATATGGATCTGCTGCCGATCGCTACCGAAGCACTTCAAAGCCAGGGTTTCAAGGTCCGTTCAGCCATTGGTGAGTCCATCAGCCTGGTGGATAGCCAACCGGTCAAACGGTTGCGCGATCGAGCTGTGGTGCTGCTCGATCAACACACCAACCCTGATGGGCGGCGCGAACTGCAGTGTGTGATCAGCAATGACTCGATCAGCAGCAGCCCCGATTGCCGCTGCCATGGCGTGTTTCGCCAGCTGCTGGGCCAATTCGAATCCATGCCTGATGTAGTGGTGGAAGCTGCTGCTGCCTGAGGCTTGACGCGCCTGGCCATTGCTCTTGGCGACCCGGCTGGGATTGGAGCTGAGGTGGTCCTCAAGGCTTTGGCCCATCGCCCCAGCCTCAATCCCCTCTTGGTGGGTTGCCGCCAGTGGCTGCAAGCCAGCTACGAGCAGCTCCTGCCCCGCTGCCATGAGCCGCTGGCTGATCCGAGCCAGCTGGAGATCGTTGATGAGCCGCTCACAGAAGCCATCGCGCCGGGGAGCATCAGCGCCGCTGCTGGAGCCGCTTCATTCAGCTGGCTCACCCGGGCAACAGAGGCCGTGCTGGAGGGCCGCGCCCAGGCCTTGGTCACCGCCCCGATTGCCAAAACCGCCTGGCACCAGGCCGGCCACCACTACCCCGGGCAAACCGAACGGCTGGCTGAACTCTGTGGCTGTGACGACGCAGCCATGCTGTTCACGGCCCGCTCACCCCAGAGCGGCTGGCGTTTCAACACGCTGCTGGCCACCACCCACATTCCACTCAGCAGCGTCCCCACAGCGTTGACGCCAGAGCGCCTGGAACGACGCCTCAGCCAGCTCGAGGACTTTTGCCGGCGCTTTCGCCAGCGTCCTCGCCTCAGGGTGGCCGGACTCAACCCCCATGCCGGCGAAGACGGTCAACTGGGAACCGAAGAGCAGCGCTGGATCACCGCTTGCTTGCAGGCTTATCAGCAGCGCCACAACAACCTTCAGCTGGAAGGCCCCGTGCCACCGGACACCTGCTGGCTCGGCGCAGCCCAAGCCTGGAATGACTCCGAACACTTGGAGCAGGGATGTGATGGCTACCTGGCGCTGTATCACGACCAAGGCCTGATCCCGGTCAAAGTGCTGGCCTTTGATCAAGCCGTGAACACCACGCTGGGGTTGCCGTTCCTGCGCACCTCACCGGATCACGGCACAGGGTTTGATCGAGCCGGCCAAGGCAGCGCCCGCGGCGCCAGCATGCTGGCGGCCATTGATACGGCGGTGGAGCTGGGCTAGCTAGGGCGCACCAACATCAGCACCTGGTTGTACTCAACAGGGGTGCCGTTTTCCACAAGGATTTCCACCACTTCGCCCGAGACCTCAGCTTCGAGCTCATTCATCAACTTCATCGCCTCCAAGATGCAGAC
>CAJWAH010000195.1 GCA_913020095.1 uncultured Synechococcus sp. | reverse complement strand
GGCCCACCTCACCATCGCCCGAAGCTTCCGTTTTCTTTCTTTCATTTTCTCCCTCTAGATCTACTTCAGAATGTTCGCACATACCCGTGTAGGCCATTTGGGGAGGGCCGCGGCAGGGAATCCAAAACCCTTGCTCGATCTCCCTTTGCAGCTGTCCAACGGTCCACACGCTGGCTCCAACGAAAAAGCTAAAGTCTTCCCTTTCCATCTTTCCGTCTATCACAGATTGAGCCGCCTTGATCAAATCCGAATTGAAGTAGACCGCCGCGTCAGAATCTACAGCGGCCGATAGTACCTCCCCAACTTGCTCGTCTCTATCATCTGATAGGACCATGGGCAGCACCATGCCGCCGAGCATGCAGGCTTCGCTGGAGCCGGTGGTGGAGGTGCCAACGGCAGCCTCGGGATCTGGCGCATTCCAGAGCCTGGCCAGCATGCGCAAACAGCGATTTTCCAGCTCGGCGGTTTGGGGATATTCGTCCTTATCGATCATGTTCTTGTCGGCGCACTCGCGCATCAGATGCAGCGCTTCTGGCTCCATCCAGGTGCCGACAAAGGTCGCCAAATTGAGCATGGCGTTGCCATCCAGCATCAAGTGGTCGTGGATGAGCTGATAAGCCAGATCGGCGTGCAAGCCGTGCTTCGCCAGCTGATCGCGCGGCAACACGGCATCGGTGTGATTGCGTTGATGCAGGCGATGGCCGAGGTTGGTTTCAAGGTCAAGGCCAGGGCGAGAAGTCTCCACAGGGAACGCACATCGAGATCAACCCCCTCAGTGCTAGCTACCGCTCCAGGGCAAAGGAATCATTCCTAAAGTCGTCGCCATGACCGAACACCCCAGCAGCACTGGCGGGCCGCACGTCTACCCGATGGCTCCGCTGATCCGCGGCACCTTGGTGCTGCTGTATCTGGCGCTGGTGTTGCCACTGCCTGCCTTCGCCTCTGGACCGATGCGGCTCTGGCTGCTGGTGATGGTGGCGTTGGGTTTGGTGTTGGTGCTGGCTTTGGTGAGTGAACGGGTGGAGCTCAGCGCTGAAGGCTTGCGGGTGGGCCCCGCTCCCTGGTGTGCCGCGGTGCTCAAGCGGGGATGGCAGCTGAGCTGGGGTGATGTCAAAGCCTTGGTGCCTGTGGGCACCAGCCAAGGCGGCCGCGTGTATTACATCCGCGGCGGCAGCCAGGCCCACCTACTGCCCCAGCGCGTGGAGCGTTTTGACGATTTCCTCGTGCGCTTCAGCAGCGCCAGTGGGCTGGAAACCAGCAGTGTGCAACGGCTAACGCCACCTTGGACTTACCAACTGCTGGCGATCTCAAGCGGGTTGATGTTGGCCATTGAGCTGTTGGCTGGCCTCCGCTGGATCACCCAGGTCTAAGGAGCGTTCCGGCAGGTTGTCGAGACTGAAGCGATAGCCCTGCTGGCGCACCGTTTCGATCCCGCCGCCTTCACCAAGACCGGCCTGCTCCAGCTTGCGGCGCAGGGTGAGCACTTGGGTGTCCACAGAACGGGGGCCACCACTAAAGGGGGGCCAAGCCATGGTCAACAGCTCCTGGCGGCTGCGCACATGACCAGGGGGCATCAACAGCGCGCAGAGCAGAGCGAATTCCCGCGGACTGAGCTCCACGGGTTGATCACGCAGGGTGACTTGGCGCAGCAGCAGGTGAACGTTCAGCGGGCCAACGGTGACCTGCTCTTGCAAACCGCCACTGCGGGTGAGCAACTTGCGGCAACGGGCCGCCATTTCCTCCAAGCCAAACGGCTTGCGCAGCACGTCTTCAGCGCCGGAGTCGAGCAGGGACACCACCGCCTCAGCCCCTGTGCGGGCCGTCAACACCATCACCGGGCAGCGCAGCTGAGCGCCCAACTTGAGTGCTGTGGTTTCCTCGAGCAATTCAGCACTCACCAGCAGATCGGGTTGCTGATCGAGGCACAACTGCATGGCCTCAGCGGCTGATGCCACGGCAGCTGTCATGTGCCCGTCTTGACGCAAACGCTGCGCCAGCACCATCCGCAGGGTGGGATGAGGCTCCACCACGAGAATGCAACTGGAGTTGGACGCCTCAGAGGCAGACACACATTTAGACCTGTTCCGTCTACCGTAAGCGGGTTTTATCGGCATGCTGGTAACAGGCGATGCCTTCCCAGCTGTCCCCCATGACTGCGTTACAGGACCCTGACGCAATCCGCCACTTTCAAAGCCTGATCGACGCCTGTCAGGAACTGACCTTGCGGCACCACAGCCCATCGGAACTGAGGCTCTATGCCGATGGATTCATCCATGCCCTGCGCCGCAGCCAACAACTGGACTCCCTAAGCCAGCGGCGATTCGAGGAATTCATTGATCGCTGGCTGATGGATCCATCCAGCTTCTTTGGCCCTGATGGGGATCCGCGCACTCTGTTTGAAACCGAGCGCCGCTAATCCTCAGCCAAAGCAATAGTGCTTACGCACGGCTTGGTGCACCTGCCAGGTGCAGCGCAAACCAGCACTGAATTCCACAAAATCCCCTGCACCAAAGCGAACGGGTTCTCCGTTCTCTGGCGTCACGGTCACATCACCCGCGAGCAGCAAGCAGCGCTCACGCTGGTCGTATTGCCAGGGGAAGGTGCTGGCCTCACAGCTCCAGATCGGCCATTGGCGCACCTGAAGCGCATCAATCTGCTGCTCAGAGCAAGCGCGGGTGACCTCAATCAAAGTCAGCTAGCCAGGGCCACCGTCACGGTTTCGCGCAGCTCACCGGAGTTGTACATCTCGATCATGATGTCGGAGCCGCCCAGGAATTCACCGTTGAGGTACACCTGGGGAATGGTGGGCCAATTGGAAAACTCTTTGATCCCCTGACGAATCTCCATGTCGGAGAGCACGTCGAAGGTTTCAAACGGAACCCCCAGCGAGTGGAAGATTTGCACCACGTTGTTGGAGAACCC
>CAJWAH010000194.1 GCA_913020095.1 uncultured Synechococcus sp. | reverse complement strand
CCGCAAGATCGCCGCCACCTTCTCCTCGATTGGCCTGATGGCCCTCTACCTCAATCCCCTCGATGCCCTGCATGGGGATCTCGGGGTAGTCGCTCCTGACGATGTTTGCCTACTTCTCTCCAACAGCGGAGAAACAAGCGAGCTCCTCGAGGTCCTCCCGCATCTCAAGCGCCGAGGCACCGCCCGCATCGCTCTTGTAGGCAGGGCAGATTCCTCCCTAGCGCGTGGCAGCGATGTGGTGCTGGAGGCGGTCGTGGACCGAGAGGTCTGCCCCCTCAACCTCGCCCCAACCGCCAGCACGGCGGTTGCCATGGCGATTGGTGATGCCCTTGCGGCGGTATGGATGGAACGGCGAGGTATCTCGCCCGCCGATTTCGCCATCAACCATCCAGCGGGCTCGCTTGGCAAGCAGCTCACCATGACCGTGGCAGATCTCATGGTGCCGGCCACCAAACTTCCCGCCCTGCAACCCACAACCCCCCTACCGGAGGTGATCAGCCAGCTCACCCAGGGAGCGATTGGCAGTGGCTGGGTCGAAGATCCCACCAAGCCTGGATGTCTGGCGGGCCTGATCACGGACGGTGACCTACGCCGAGCTTTGCGAGATCACAGCAGTGATGCCTGGGCCAGCCTCAAGGCCACAGACCTGATGACAGTCGATCCGATCACGGTGACGGCCGAGTTGATGGCGGTCGAGGCCATTCAGCGAATGGAGCACAACCGCCGCAAACCGATTTCGGTGCTGCCGGTGGTGCATCCTGACGGCACGTTAGATGGATTGCTTCGCCTCCATGACCTGGTGCAGGCAGGGCTGGCCTGATGAGAGCACTGCTGCGCTCCCTTCAATGGCGACGCCAGCGCCAAGCCCTGGGCCAGATCGAACTACTGGTCATGGATGTGGACGGTGTGCTCACCGACGGCGGCCTTTGGTTTGATCCCAACGGTCTGCTGCAAAAACGCTTTGACGTGCGAGACGGGTTGGGCATCCGCCTGCTGCAACAAGCCGGGTTGCAATTGGCCTTCCTCAGTG
Source organism: uncultured Synechococcus sp. (assembly GCA_913020095.1). Lineage (GTDB taxonomy): Bacteria > Cyanobacteriota > Cyanobacteriia > PCC-6307 > Cyanobiaceae > RCC307. The sequence continues at coordinate 1,998 of CAJWAH010000194.1, read as the reverse complement.
GCGGCAAAGGCGGCGCCACGGAAGTACGAGCACGGCAGCTGGGGATCAACCACTGCATGGTGGGCATCAAAGACAAACCCGCCGCCCTCGAGCGACTACAAAAGCAGCTCAATGTCACCGCCGCGGTCACGGCCTTCATCGGAGATGACCTCAATGATCTGGCCGTGCGCCATCAAGTGGGGCTACTGGTGACCCCATCAGATGCCTGTCGCGCGGTTCAATATCAAGCCGATGCTGTACTCAAGAGCCGCGGCGGCCATGGGGCCGTTCGCGAGCTGGCCGAGTACATCCTCAAGGCGAAAGGGCTCTGGAAGGAACTAAGCCGCAATGGCTGGAGAGACCGCAATGACTGACGGTTGCCCGCAGACACCAGGCGTCTTTCTACTGGGGGTCGGTGCCCAGAAGGCCGGAACCTCCTGGCTGTATCAACAACTGCACAGCCGCCGTGATGCAGATTTCGGCTGCCTGAAGGAGTATCACGTCCACGACGCTCGCACCGTGCCGGAACTGGCCCGGTTCCGCAACATCCGGATCCAGCCCAACCAACCCAAAACCTGGATTCAGCCCCGCAGCTGGCTGCGTCAGTGGTTCATCCACAACCCCGAGCGCTACACCGACTATTTCGCCTGGCTGTTGACGCGCCCCCACCTCAGGGGAGCTCAGATCCACCTCACTGGCGACATCACCCCCTCCTATGCCCTGCTCAGCGCAGAGACCCTGCAAGAGATCAAAACCAGCTTTGAGCAGCGTGGCATTCCTGTCAAACCGGTTTTCCTGATGCGCGATCCGATCGAGCGCATCATCTCCAGTCAACGCATGAAACTGCGCAAGCAAGGCCTCCGAGATGCCGGCTTGGAAGTGGAGACCCTGCGCAAGCGAGTGGCCAAAGGGCGAGGTCTACGCAGCAACTACGGCCAGACCCTCGATGCACTCGATCAAGCCTTCGGGTTAGAGCACTGCTTCATCGGTCTCTTCGAAACCCTGTTCACCCCTAAGACCTACGCCGACCTCTGCCGCTATCTGACAATCCCCTACCAGGAACCGGCGTGGACTGAGAAGGTGAATGTGAGTGCCACGGCCACGGTCATCCCCGATGACCTGCTTGCCCAGATAGGCCAGCTCCAGGCCAAGGATCTACAAAGGGCCACCAAAGTGCTTCCCGCTCTCGATTTCAATCACCTGTGGCCCACCGCCAGCCGCTGGTGCAAAGGGTGAGTCCTCAGCCGTGAGACGCCATCTGCCGGGCTTGCTCCAGCTGCTCCGCAGTATCCACCGACAACGACGTGCCGTCCACCGAGAAGGTGGCGATCGTGTGACCTGCTTCGATCAAGCGCAACTGCTCAAGCCGCTCTAAATCCTCAAGAGGCGAGGCAGGCAACTGATCCCAAGCAGCGAGCACATCGGCGCGGAAGCCATACATGCCCACATGGCCCCAGTAGTGGGTGTGCTGATGCCAAGCGGCGGGATCAACATCGCGAACGTGAGGGATGGCGGAGCGTGAGAAGTAGAGAGCCCGACCGTCATGGGCCAATAGGGTCTTCACCACAGCTGGGTTGTGGATGGTGTCGGGTTTAAGCCGGTACACCGGTGTGACAACGGCTGGCACCGGATCGAGCCGCACAAATTCGGTCGCCATCGCACTGACCACCTCAGGATCAAGGAACGGCTGATCCCCCTGCACATTGATCACCGCCGTGCTGACCAAACGCTCAGCTCGAGTGGGGAGATCCCAGCGATCAGCCACCTCACCCCAAGCCATCGCCACCAGCTGATCAGCCACCGACGCGATCCGCTCACTGCCGGAACTGCAGTCTTCTGACGTCATCAACACAGGGAAACCCCAGCCTTCTGCCAGAGCCTGCAAACGCTGGCTATCGGTGCACAGCACCACAGCCGCAGGCCCATTGGCCTTGGCGCATTGCTCCAGCACCCGCTGGAGCATCGACTTGCCGCAGATGTCTGCTAGCACCTTGTCGGGCAAGCGGGAGGAAGCCAACC
>CAJWAH010000193.1 GCA_913020095.1 uncultured Synechococcus sp. | reverse complement strand
GCGCCTCGGCGGCAGTCGTGACGACGCCGCTGGTGAGGCCTTCGACAAGGTGGCGCGCCTGTTGGGCTTGGGTTACCCCGGTGGCCCGGCAATCGAGGCTGCAGCCCGCAGCGGTGATCCTGAGCGCTTTGCCTTCCCGCCCGGGCGGATCTCGCTGCCCGGGGGCGGGTTTCACCCCTACGACTTCAGTTTCAGCGGCCTCAAAACAGCGGTGCTGCGTGAAGTAGAGCGCTGGCGCCAGCAGGGAGATGAGCTGCCGGTGGCTGATTTGGCCGCTTCGTTTCAAGCCGTGGTCTGCCGCGTGTTGGTGGAGCGCAGCGTGCGCTGCGCCGAAGACCATGGGCTCAACGGTGTGGTGGTGGTGGGTGGTGTTTCCGCCAATGGCGCTTTGCGCGAGCGGCTGCAACGGGTCAGCCAAGAGCGCAACCTGGCGCTGCATTTGGCCCCCTTGGCCTGGTGCACCGACAACGCCGCCATGATTGGTTTGGCGGCGTGCCGCCGCTTTGGCGCGCAGCAGCAGTCGTCGTTGCAGCTGGGTGTGGCGCCCCGTTGGCCCTTGGGTGAGGCCGATGCCTTGTATGGGCCGCCACCGTTTTGAGCCGAAATTCGTTTTACGGTTGACCCATGACAGAGCAAAGCACCGTGGACGCCCCCGAGCAGGTGGATGCCAGCGAACTCAACTCTTGGCGCCGGGGGTTCACTCCCCAAGCTGAGATTTGGAATGGCCGTCTGGCCATGCTTGGACTGTCCCTAGGCGTGGTGGCGTTGGTGCTCTGGCGCCTACTGGCGACCGCGTAGGGCCTGCGCCAACTCAGAGGATTTGAGGCTGACGGCTAAGGCGGCGTCGCCTTCGATTTCTCCGGCTTGAACCAGCTGCAGCAAGGCTTGATTGCTGGTTTGCATGCCATCAAAGCCACTGCGCTCCATGATTTGCTCCACCGAATCCAACTCACCCCGCTCGATGTAATCGCGGCAGGCTTCGGTGTTGATCAAGATGTCGTGATACGCCCGCCGGCCACCTGTGGTGGTGCGAATCAGCCCCTGAGCAATCACCCCCAGCAGGGATTCCGAGAGTGAGCGCCGCAGGCTGGCCTGATCGGCCGGGGGCACCATGCCCAGCACCCGCTCCACCGTTCGAACGGCTGAGTTGGTGTGCAAGGTGCCAAACACCAAATGGCCCGTCTGGGCTGCCTCGAGGGCGGTGGTCAAGGTTTCGCCATCGCGGATCTCTCCGATCAAGATCACGTCGGGGTCTTCCCGCAGGGCTGCCCGCAGCGCCGCTTTGAAGCGCAGCGTGTGGTGGCCTACCTCTCGCTGGCGCACCAGGGCTTTGCGGCTGGTGTGAACAAATTCGATCGGATCTTCGATCGTGAGGATGTGGGCGGGTTTGTTGCGGTTAATCCAATCCACCATCGCCGCCAGCGTGGTGCTTTTGCCTGAACCGGTGGGGCCTGTGACCAGCACCAAGCCCTTGGGGCGATTCGCCAAGGTTTTCAACACATCGGGCAGCTGCAACTCCTCCAAGCTGAGGATGGTCTGCGGGATCAGCCGCAGCACCATCGCTGGGCCCCGCAGGCTTTCCATCAGGTTGATGCGCACCCGCACCCGCTCGAAAGCAAACGAGCCATCGAAGTCGTGCTCGCTGCGGAAGCGTTCCCGTTCTGCTGAGCTCAGTACCTCACTGAGCCAACGATCAAATTGCACGGCCTCAGTGATGGGCCAGTCGCTGCTGATGATCTCGCCGCGCTCGCGGAAGCGGGGCTGCTCTCCCACGCCGAGGTGAATGTCGGAGTAGTTCTGCCGGCGCGCCAGTTCAACGATCTCCGCCAGGGTTTCTGGGGCTGTTGAGCTGGCTTGCAGCGGTGGCGGCAGCGGCGGCAGATCACTCATCCCGCAGGTGCAGATTCCTGCAGCTTGGCAAGGGCAAACCGGTTTGGGGTCCTTAAAGTTCGCGGGATTGCCAAAGCCCGTTGGCCCAACCCGCACGCGTCACCCTGGTGCTGGGCACCCGCCCTGAGGCCATCAAGATGGCCCCGGTCATCCGTGCATTCCAGCAGTCCGAGCGCTTTGAAGCCCGTGTGGTGCTGACTGGTCAGCACCAAGAGATGGTGGCCCAGGTGATGGCCCTCTTTGCCCTGGAGGCCCAGCGGGATCTGGCCTTGATGGCCCCAAAGCAAACCCTCACCCATGTCACTTGCGCAGCACTTGAGGGGTTGCGCCATGAATTCGCCGAGCATCGCCCTGATCTGGTGCTGGTGCAGGGGGACACCACCACGGCTTTTGCCGCTGCCCTGGCGGCCTTTTACGACCAGATTCCAGTTGGCCACGTGGAAGCCGGCCTGCGCACCGACAACATCTATGACCCCTTCCCAGAAGAGGCGAATCGCCGGCTGATCTCCCAGCTGGCTCAACTGCATTTCGCCCCCACCGAGCAGGCGGCGGCCAACCTGCAGGCCTCAGGCGTGGTGGGGGCCGTGCATGTCACGGGCAACACGGTGATTGATGCCCTGCTGCAGATGGCTGCATCGGCGCCGAGTTGCCCCATCCCTGGATTGGATTGGGAGTCGCAGCGGGTGATCTTGGCCACGGTGCATCGCCGTGAGAACTGGGGGGAGCCGCTGCAATCGATTGCCGATGGCTTCCTGCGGGTGTTGGACAGCCATCCCGATACGGCCTTGCTGTTGCCGTTGCACAAAAACCCCACCGTGCGGGAACCGCTGCAGCAACTCCTCGGCTCTCACCCCCGGGTGTTTCTTTCCGAGCCGCTGGATTACGACAGCCTGGTGGCGGCGATTCGCGGCTCCACCTTGCTGCTGACCGACTCCGGCGGTTTGCAGGAAGAAGCCCCCTCGCTAGGTAAGCCCGTGCTGGTGCTGCGCCGCACCACCGAGCGGCCTGAAGCGGTGCAGGCCGGCACCGCCAAACTCATTGGTACTGACAGCGATGCCATCGCCACGGAGGCGTCTGTGTTGCTGGATCAGCCTGAGGCCTATGAGGCCATGGCCCGGGCCCACAACCCCTTTGGCGATGGCAAAGCCAGTGAACGGATTGAGGCGATCAG
>CAJWAH010000192.1 GCA_913020095.1 uncultured Synechococcus sp. | reverse complement strand
CCGTGGTGAGAAGTGGGCTGTGGTGGAACGGCTCTCACTGGAGAAGGAACAACTGCACCATCCCCATGGCATGGGCGGCGAGCCGGTGCTGGGAACGCTGATCTGGATCGCTCCAGAACCCCTGGCCAGTGAGCAGCTCACTGAGCTGTTGGAGGGCGGTAGAGCCGACCGCGGGGGACTCAGCGGCACGATGGCCATCGGGGCACTCGAGCCTGGCCTGATCGCGCGCTACCGCGGCAGCTCCAGCCAAGCGGCACGCCTCTGGTTCTTCCGGCTATGGCGGCGCATTCGCGCCGTGCAGGGCCTGAGTGAACCGAGCTGGCCGCGCACCTGGCCCTTTCAAGAAGCTGAATTGGCCCTCAACCCAGAGCCTGCAACAACAGCCACCACAGCGGCACGCTGAATAGCGCCAGCAGCGTGCTGGCAAACACCAAACCCGCTGCTTCGCTCACATCACGCGACGATGCCTCAGCGATCAACAACACCGAGATCGCCGTTGGGGTCGCCGCCTGCAACACCAACACATCACGCACCAACGGCGGCTGAGCCGTGATCGCCGCCAGCGCCCACATCACAGCCGGCAGCAACAGCAATTTGACCAGCAGCGCAGGACGCAACACCTGCAGCGCACGAGCGTTGACCTCACCGCTGCGCAGCATCACGCCAAGCCGCATGCCCAGCAGCAAGAGGGCCAGCACAATCACGACCCGAGCCGGCCACCACAACCAACTCGCCATCACCGGTGCCAGGGGCGTGAGCTGCAGCAGCACAGCCAGAGCCATGCCTTGCACCGAGGGGCTGCGGGCCAGATGAGCCACCAGGCTGCGGCCTGAGATGCGGGCTCCACTGATCAAGGGAGGCCCCACCGTCCAGGTGATGAGGCTGCCGACGATGTCGTAGATGACGGCAAAGGCCAGGCCAGCCGGCGGCAAAAGCGCCAGCACCACCGGCACTCCGAAATAACCGGTGTTCCCCGTAACCGCTCCCAGGCGCGTCACCCCCCAAGGCAACCAGCGATGCCACAGAGGCCAGAGCAACAGCAGCAGGCTGCCGCCGATCAAGCCCAAGGTGAGCAGGGCCGCACCGAGCACATCCCAATGCACGCCGGAGCGCAGCACCAACCCGGCAATGCTCAAAGGCACACCGAAGCGCACCAAAGGCGGTGCCAAGCGCTCGGGCCACAACGGGCGGTGCCAACCAAAAAGCAGGCCAAAACCCAGGCAGGGCAACAGTTCCAGCATCAGTTGCAGCACTGGGCCTTGGCAAAAAAGTTCAGCGCAAACCTTTACGGCTCACGCTTCTTTGCCAGCGTGTCAGAAGCAGCCGCTCTGTGATGCATCTCTCTCCCCAGGAGAAAGACAAACTCTTGGTGGTGACCGCCGCCCTGCTGGCTGAGCGACGCTTGCAGCGGGGACTGAAGTTGAACCATCCCGAAGCGGTGGCCTTCCTCAGCCTGCAAATCCTGGAAGGGGCCCGCGACGGCAAAACCGTGGCGGAACTCATGCAGGTGGGCAGCACCTGGCTCAGCCGTGATCAAGTGATGGAAGGGGTGGCTGAACTGGTCAGTGAGGTTCAGATGGAAGCCACCTTCCCCGACGGCACCAAGCTCGTGACCCTGCACCAACCCATCCGCTGAACCATGGCAGCAATGATTCCCGGCGAATTGCTTCCCGAACCCGGCGAGCTGGAGCTCAACGCCGGCCGGCCCGTGACCACCGTGCTGGTGGCCAACACCGGTGATCGCCCGGTGCAGGTGGGATCCCACTTCCACTTCGCAGAAGCCAACGCAGCCCTGCGCTTCGATCGCGACGCGGCTCGCGGCCAACGGCTCGACATCGCCGCTGGAACGGCGATCCGCTTTGAGCCTGGTGATGAACGCCAAGTGCAACTCGTCCCCTTCAGCGGCGCCCGCCGCGTCGTGGGGTTTAACGCCCAGATCAACGGAGACCTCTAATGCCGTATCGGATTGATCGTCGGACCTATGCCGAGACCTACGGCCCCACCACAGGCGACCGGGTTCGGCTCGCCGATACCGAGCTGATCCTCGAAGTCGAGAAGGACTACACCGTCTATGGCGATGAGGTGAAGTTCGGCGGCGGCAAGGTCATCCGTGATGGCATGGGCCAAGGCCAAACCAGCCGCGCTGCGGGTGCCGTTGACACGGTGATCACCAACGCCCTGATCCTGGATTGGTGGGGCATCGTCAAAGCTGATGTGGGCCTCAAAGACGGCCGCATCTGCGCCATCGGCAAAGCGGGCAATCCCGACATCAGCGATGGGGTGACCATCCCCATCGGACCTGGCACCGAAGCCATTGCTGGCGAAGGACACATCCTCACGGCCGGCGGCATCGACACCCACATCCACTTCATCTGCCCGCAGCAGATCGAAACGGCGATCGCCAGCGGGGTCACCACGCTGCTGGGGGGCGGAACCGGCCCAGCCACGGGCACCAACGCCACCACCTGCACGCCAGGGGCGTTTCACATCAGCCGCATGCTGCAGGCCGCCGATGGCCTGCCGGTGAATCTGGGCTTTTTCGGCAAGGGCAATGCCAGCACCCCTGAAGCCCTCGATGAGCAGGTGCGTGCCGGTGCCTGCGGCCTCAAATTGCATGAGGACTGGGGCACCACACCAGCGGCGATCGATTGCTGTTTAAGCGTGGCCGATCGCTTCGATGTGCAGGTCTGCATCCACACCGACACCCTCAATGAGGCGGGGTTTGTGGAAGACACCATCGCCGCCATCAAAGGCCGCACGATTCACACCTTCCACACCGAAGGTGCTGGCGGCGGCCATGCCCCCGACATCATCCGCATCTGCGGTGAAACCAATGTGCTGCCCAGCAGCACCAACCCCACCAGGCCCTACACGCGCAACACGCTCGAGGAGCACCTCGACATGTTGATGGTGTGCCACCACCTGGATTCCTCGATTCCCGAGGACGTGGCCTTTGCTGAATCGCGGATTCGCCGCGAAACCATCGCCGCCGAAGACATCCTTCACGACCTGGGCGCTTTCAGCATCATTGCCAGCGACTCCCAGGCCATGGGCCGCGTGGGTGAAGTGATCACCCGCACCTTCCAGACCGCCCACAAGATGAAGGTGCAGCGCGGTG
>CAJWAH010000191.1 GCA_913020095.1 uncultured Synechococcus sp. | reverse complement strand
AAAAATCGCCTCCAGCCCCTCGTCTTGCATCAGATCCAGGGCAGCCTCCAAGGCGAAGTAGAGGTTGACCGGGGGGGTGAAGGGATTGCTGTTGCCGGCGGCTGCTTTGCGGTAGCGCTCGAGATCCAGATAGAACTTCGGCAAATCAGATTGCTTTTGCGCGGCCCAGGCCCGCTCGCCCATGGCCACAAAGCCCAGGCCCGGCGGAATCATGTAGCCCTTTTGTGAGCCCGAGCAGACCACATCCAGCCCCCAGGCATCCACAGGCACTGAGCAGGCACCGAGGCTGGTGACCGCATCCACCACGATCAAGGCCTCCCCATGGGCTTTGACGTGGCGGTTGATGGTCTCCAGGTCGTTGATGACGCCAGTGGAGGTTTCCGAGTGCGTGAGGATCACCGCCTTGATCGCCTTGGCTGTGTCGGCTTCTAAGGCGGTGCGGAAGGCCTCGGGATCCAGGGGCTGGCCCCAGTCCGCCTTGATGACCTCCACCTCAAGGCCGTAGGCCTTGGCCACCTTCACCCAGCGCTCGCCGAATTTGCCGTTGTCGCCGCAGATCACCTTGTCGCCGCGGCTGAGCACGTTGATGATTCCGGCTTCCATGGCCGCCGTGCCGCTGCCAGCGAGCACCAGCACATCGCCTTTGGTTTGGTGCAGCCATTGCAGCTGCTCGGTGGTGCGGGCCACGATTTGTTGGAACTCCCCGCTGCGGTGGCCGATGGGATGGCGTGCCATCGCCAGGAGCACCCGTTCCGGCACCGGAGTGGGGCCGGGGATCATCAGTTGAAGCTTGTCCTTCATGCCGCTGGGTGGGGGGCCGGAATCCGGCTGGTGGATCATTCACCTTAAAAAGCAGCCGGTAATCCCCTTTGTCCGCCTCGTCCGCCCTCGACTCCGGCTACACCCTTCCGGTCTGGGTGGCGGTGGCCGCGGTGGCTGCCGTGCGGCAGCTCCGGGGTGATCCATCGGCGGAGCGCATTGGCCTTGAGCTGCTGCAGCCGGCGGGGCAACGGGAGCTGCCGATTGAGGCGGTGGCTCCCTTCGCCGACGGCAGTGCCTTGGCCATCAGCCGCTGTGATCCTGGTCCCGGCATGGACCTCACCCGGGGCTTGGCGGTGTGGGTGCGGGCCCGCTGGGCTGAGCCGCTCGAGGGGTCTTGTTTTCAGTTGCAAGCTGGTGTTGGTGTGGGTCGCCTGGCGGAGGGAGGTGAGGTGTGCCTCTCGGGCTTTGCCCGCGAGCTGCTGCAGCACAACCTGGCTGGCTTGGTGCCGGCTGATCGCTCGGTTGCGCTGGAGGTGGTGTTGCCCCAAGGGCGCGAGCGGGCCCTGCGCACCTCCAATGCCGCCTTTGGGGTGGTGGAGGGATTGGCCTTGATCGGCACCCAAGCCGACGTGCAGCGCAGTGCGGCGCCGGATCAGTTGCAGGGCGCTTTGGATGAATTGCGTCAGCGCGCAGAGCGGCCCCACGGTTGCCCTGAGTTGGTGTTGGTGGTGGGGGAAAACGGTTTGGATTTGGCCCCTCGCCTGGGCTTGCCCGCTGAACTGCTCCTGAAAAGCGGCAATTGGATTGGTCCGCTGCTGGCCGCGGCAGCGGAGCAGGGGGTGCAGCGGCTGCTGTTGTTTGGCTACCACGGCAAATTGCTCAAGCTGGCGGGCGGCATCTTTCACACCCATCACCATTTGGCCGATGGCCGCGCCGAGGTGCTCACGGCCTTGGCGGCTCTCGAGGGGGTGCAGGGCGAGTTGCTTCGTGAGCTGCACAGCAGCGCCACCACCGAAGCCGCCTTGCAGTTGCTGCGGCAGCGGCAACCCGAGCTGGAGCAGCGGTTGCGGCAGCGGATCACAGCGGCGATCGAAGCGCGCGCAGCAGCCAGCATTCAGGCCACCACGGGTTTGACCCTGGAGCCGGGGGTCGCCCTGTTTGATCGCTCCCGTCAGTTGTGGGCGGTTGGACCGCGGGGTCAGTCCTGGTTCGCTGAGGCTGCGTTTTAGGCTCTTTCGATTGCCTTACGTGCCGATGTCCGCTGCTCTAGCTGGCCTGGAGGGAGCAGATGGGCGCCGCCCAGCGATCGTCATCCTTGATTTCGGCTCGCAGTACTCCGAGCTGATTGCCCGGCGTGTGCGGGAGACCGAGGTCTATTCCTTGGTGGTCAGCCACACCACCACCCTCGAGCAGCTGAAGGCCCTTGAGCCGCGCGGAATCATCCTCAGCGGCGGGCCCAGCTCGGTGTATGCCGCTGGAGCTCCGTTGTGTGATCCGGGCATTTGGGATCTGGGGATTCCGGTGTTGGGGGTTTGCTACGGCATGCAGCTGATGGTGCAGCAGCTGGGCGGTTCCGTTGAAGCATCAGAACGCGGTGAGTACGGCAAGGCCCCGCTGTTTGTCGACGATCCCACCGATCTGCTCACCAACGTCGACGACGGTTCGACGATGTGGATGAGCCATGGGGATTCGGTGCAAGCCCTCCCCGATGGCTTCACGCGCCTTGCCCACACCGACAACACCCCAGAAGCGGCGATTGCCCACCACGGCCGCAAGCTCTACGGCGTTCAGTTCCACCCCGAGGTGGTGCATTCCACCTGCGGCATGGCCCTGATCCGCAATTTCATCTACCACGTGTGTGGTTGTGAGCCGGATTGGACCACCGAGGCTTTCATCGATGAAGCCATCGCCGATGTGCGCGCCCGGGTGGGCAGCAAACGGGTTTTGCTGGCCCTCTCCGGTGGCGTGGACTCCTCAACCTTGGCCTTCTTGCTGCACAAGGCCATCGGTGATCAGCTCACCTGCATGTTCATCGACCAGGGCTTCATGCGCAAAGGCGAGCCCGAGTTTTTGGTCGAGTTTTTCGATAAGCGCTTCCACATCAATGTGGAGTACATCAATGCCCGGGAGCGCTTCATCAACAAGCTCGCTGGCATTACCGACCCCGAGGAAAAGCGCCGCATCATCGGCACCGAATTCATTCGCGTGTTTGAAGAGGAGAGCAAGCGGCTTGGGCCCTTTGATTACCTCGCCCAGGGCACGCTCTATCCCGATGTGATTGAGAGCGCTGGCACCAACGTCGACCCCAAAACCGGCGAGCGCGTGGCGGTGAAGATCAAGAGCCACCACAACGTGGGCGGTTTGCCTAAGGACCTGCA
>CAJWAH010000190.1 GCA_913020095.1 uncultured Synechococcus sp. | reverse complement strand
GATCTACGCCAACGACGACACCTTTGCCTCCCACCTCGATGACCCTGCTGCCAGCCAGCCCCTCGGCGAGCTGATTAACTGCTGCAGCAAGGTGTCGTGCCGTTGTTGGGGCGATCCCAACCCCGCCTCCAAAGAACGGCTCAAAGCCTTCGCCGCTGAGTACCAGAGCACTGGCAAGGGCTCCTTTGTGCTCAATCCCAACGCCGATCCCGCCTCACCGATCTGAATCAAACGGTGAAGGGTGGGAATTGGTGATGCCCGGTGCCGGGTTCGAACCAGCGACATCCTCTTTGTAAGAGAGGCGCTCTACCGCTGAGCTAACCGGGCGGTTTGACCATTGTGCCAACTGACTTGAGCCTGGATCCTGGGCTCAGCTGGAACCCCGCACCCTGGCTAGCGGCCGCCGCCACGATCAAGCCACCTGGGCCATCAGCTGGCTGCTGGGGCTGGGATTCACTTTGCTGCTGGGTTGGCCCACCGGGCTCACGGCCGGGCTGGCTTTTCTGGTTGGTGGGCTGTGGCTCTCACCGGATCTCGACACCCTCAGCCGCCCCAGCAAACGTTGGGGCTGGCTAGCGGTGCTGTGGTGGCCCTACCGCCGCCTGGTGCGCCATCGCGGCTGGCTCTCCCACACACCACTGCTGGGCAGCGCCAGCCGGCTGCTGCTGCTGCTGGGCTGGTTGCTGCTGGCCCTGGTTGGGCTGCAAGCCATCGGCGGGCCAGGGCCGCTGTGGGGCATCCAACAAATCGAAACGCTGTGGCGGGCTTATCCACAGCAACTGATCACAGCCCTGCTGGCGATTGAAGCCAGCGCCTGGCTGCATCTGCTGCAGGATGGCGACCCGATGCCACCCCCGTTGCGCCGGTGACTGATCCCTCCCCCAGCAGCGCCGCCATCGACAAGTTGATGGCGGTGGTGGCCCAACTGCGCAACCCCGACGGCGGCTGCCCCTGGGATCTGGCGCAAACCCATCAATCCCTGCTGCCCTATGTGCTGGAGGAGGCCCACGAGGTGGCCGATGCCCTGCGCACCGGTGATGACACAGAGCTCAGCGATGAACTCGGTGATCTGCTGCTGCAGGTGGTGCTGCATGCCCAGATCGCTGCCGAGCGGCAGGCCTTTGATTTGGCCCAGATCGCCGAAGGCATCAGCGCCAAGTTGGTGCGGCGCCATCCCCATGTCTTTGGCGGCGAACCCCGCAGCTGGGAGGAGATCAAGGCTGAAGAGCGCGCCGCCCGCGGCCAAAGCGACGCCAGCCTCAGCGATCGCCTGCGCCGCAAAGTGCGCGGCCTCGGGCCCTTGGCTGGGGCCATGGCGATCTCCCGCAAAGCCGCCGCTGCTGGCTTCGAGTGGGACTCGATGGAGGGGGTCTGGGAGAAGGTGCACGAGGAGCTCGATGAGCTCAAAGAAGCGGTGGCCAGCGGCGATCAGGCCCACGCCGAAAGCGAGCTGGGCGATCTGCTGTTCACCCTGGTGAACGTGGCGCGCTGGTGTGAACTCAGCCCGCAGGAAGGCCTCAACGGCACCAACCAGCGCTTCCTGCAGCGCTTCGCCAAGGTGGAAGCCGCCCTGGGTGGCGACCTCTCCGGCCGCAACATCAAAGAACTCGAAGGCCTCTGGCAGCAGGCCAAAGCTGAGCTGCGCTCAGAGCAAGGTGACGGCGCCTGAGGCGATATCGAAATAACTGGGTTGGATCTTGAGCCGGCCTTCAGCGACGGCCTGCTGCAGCACCGCACTGCGCTCAGAGAGCTGCGCAGCGGCATACACCGCGTTGTGCTGAATGCCCCGCGGCAGGTCATCGCGCGGTTCCAAGGCCGCACGGATCGGCGTCACCAACTCCTCCAAAAGCGGCGTTAAGGGGTCTTTGCCCAAGGCCGCGGTGACGGCACCACAGCCGCTGTGGCCCATCACCAGGATCAGCGGCACCTGCAGCAGCTCAACGGCGTATTCCAGCGAGGCCACCCCTTCGTTGAAGGCGGTGTTGCCAGCACTGCGCACACCAAACAACTCGCCGGCTCCAGCGCAAAAAATCCACTCCACCGGAATGCGCGAATCGGCGCAGGTGAGCACGGCTGCCCAGGGGTGTTGGCCTTTGGCCAGGGCCTTGGGATCCACCTGGCAGTGTTCCCCCAGCAGGGCCTGCAGCAAGGTCATCCGCAGCTGCGGGTCGTCTTCTTGGGCCGCCCGGCTCCAGGCCGCCGCAAAGCGGGCATTGCCCGTCTGCAACGCCTGCAGCGGGTCGTCGTGGGGGCTGCACACAGCCAGCCGCTCCAACAGCGATGGATCGGCAGCGCCGGCGACCGCCGGCTGCGGCCGCCAGGCCAACCCCAAACCTGCCAGTCCCAAGGTCTGCAAAAGCTGCCTGCGGCTGCTGCCCATCGAGGTCCCTCCTGACAAGGGTGCTTGCTCCGTTCTTAGCTGGAGTGATCGGCCGCCACCACAACCCGCCATGACCAGCTCCGGTTGGATCGATGAACACCACAACGGGGTGCGCTACGGCCTAGCCGGTGCGGTGCTGCACGAAGAGCAAAGCCCGTTTCAGCGCGTCACGATCATCGACAGCGAGCGCTACGGCAAAGGGCTGCTGCTCGATGGCTGCTGGATGACCGCCGAGCGGCAAGAACGGCACTACCACGAGGCCTTGGTGCATCCAGCCCTGTGCAGTGCTGAGCGCATTGAACGGGTGCTCGTGATCGGCGGCGGTGATGGCGGCACCGCCCGCGAGTGCCTGCGCCATGGGGAGGTGCAGCAGCTGGATTTGGTGGAGATCGATGGCCGCGTGGTGGAGCTCAGCCAGCAGCACCTGCCGAGCATCGGCGGCAGTGCCTGGAGCGATCGGCGGCTGCAGCTCACGATCGGCGATGGCATTGCCTGGGCCGCCAATGCCGCTGACGCGAGCTACGACGTGGTGCTGGTGGATGGCTCCGATCCAGCCGGCCCCGCCGAAGGGCTGTTCAACCGCGCCTTTTTCGAGCATTGCCGCCGCCTGCTGCGGCCTGGCGGTGTGTTCGGCACCCAAAGCGAATCACCGGAAGCCTTCCGCCAGGTGCACCTCGACACGGTGCAGCTGCTGCGCGAGGTGTTCGGCCATGCCGATCCGCTCTACGGCTGGGTGCCCATGTATCCCAGCGGATGGTGGAGCTGGACCT
>CAJWAH010000189.1 GCA_913020095.1 uncultured Synechococcus sp. | reverse complement strand
AGTCGAGCCAGAGAGCTTTTCACCCTCGCACTCTATGACCGGGCCGAAGCTCGCTATCGCACAAGCACCCGAGTCTCATTGGCCTTCGACACCGCTCTCCGGACCGTCAAGAAGATCAAGAAGCGCTACCGTGAGCTCGCGCGCGAATTTCACCCCGACCGCAATCCGGCACCGGCAGCCGAAGCCAGATTCAAAGAGATCTCTGCTGCCTTCGCTGTATTGGGCGATGCCGAAAAGCGAAAGCTTGTTGAGCGTCCACTGGACAGCCAGAACAGCCATGGCCAGAGGCTGTGATTAGACCGTGGTGACTGGCTCCGGCGCTCTTGCTTCGTCGCTCCTTTCTGCAACTCGGTGTGCTCGGCGCAGTGATCGGCGGCGCCAGCCTGGAGCTGTTGCAGCAAGCCAAAGCATCAGCGCGGCGGTCCTGGGAGCGCTTCATTGCTCAGCCGGCGTTTCAGCGGCCCCGCAATGCCGCCACGGTGGTGCTTGAGGTCACCACGGCACCGATCACGGTGTTGGGGCAAACCCTTGAGCGGGGCTGCATCCGGCAGCTCAATGGCCAGCGGGGCTACACCACCGCCCAAGCCGATGGCATCAATCTCGAGCTGATCAATCAGCTGCCGGTGCCAACCACGGTGCACTGGCATGGCCTGATTCTTCCCAACGCCATGGATGGGGTGCCGTTTGTCACCCAACCGCCGATCCCGCCGGGGCAACGCCAACGCATCCACTACCCGCTGGTGCAAAACGGCACCTTCTGGATGCATTCCCACTACGGCCTGCAGACCCAGAGCTACGTGGCTGAGCCGTTTGTGATCCTTGATGCGGAGCAAGAGCACTGGGCTGATCGCACCATCACCGTGATGCTGCGGGATTTCAGCTTCACCCCGGCCAGCCAGATCCTCAGCAACGTGGTGGCTGGCGAGCGTGGTGGTGGCACCGCCATGGCCCAGCGCTTGGCGGATTTCCCCTGGCATGAGCCGCGCCTGCTGCTGACCCAGCAATGGGATCCGGCGAGCCAACGCTTTGGCTGGAAGCAAGAGCAAGGGGTGTTGATGATGGCCCCTGATGTGGTCTACGACGCGCTGCTGGCCAATGAGCGCAGCCTCGATGACCCCGAAATTATTGATGTCGAGCCGGGCGAGACGGTGGCGATTCGCTGGATTGCAGCCAGCGCCTTTATGAGCTTTTTCCTGGATCTCGGTGCGCTTGAGGGCGAGCTGCTGCGCACCGATGCCAATCCCGTGGAGCCGATTCGCGGCTCGGTGTTTCAACTGGCGTTGGCGCAGCGCCTCACCCTGCGGCTGACCATGCCCGAGGTGCCGGGAGTGTTTCCTCTATTGGCCTTGGGTGAACGCAGCAATTTGCGCTGCGGGGTGGTGCTGCGCAGCAGCCGCAAGCTCAAGGCTCCTGCCTTGGCGCCGCAAACTGATCAGTGGACCGGTTCATTGGATTTCAGCCAAGACCGGCAACTGCGGGCCAAGACTCCGCTGGCTGCGCGAGCGGCCGACAACACGATTCCCGTTGCCCTCACCGGGCCTGCCCCCAAATACCGCTGGGGCCTGAACCATCGCTTTTATCCCTACCGCGATCCCTATTGGGTGAAAGAGGGCCAGCGGGTGGAGATGGTGTTCAGCAACCCCACGCCGATGGGCCATCCCATGCATCTGCATGGCCATGAATTCCAGATTCTCGAAATCGATGGTGAGCCTGTGGCCGGCCCCATGCGCGACACGGTGTATGTGCCCAAAGGCGGCCGCTGCCGCATTGCCTTTGATGCCAACAACCCTGGGATCTGGGCCTTCCACTGCCACATCAGCTACCACCACGTGCGCGGCATGTTCAACGTGGTGGCTTACCGCTCAGCGGATTTGAGCTGGTGGGATCCAGCCGGCTTTGGCCACGAATATTTGCCTTTCTGAGGGGTTTTTCGTTCGGCTTCCACTCCAGGCGATTCAGCAGCTGGGGCGCCCCTGGTGCAATAGATTAAGGAAATCTGAAGAAGTAGGTCGAGGCCGTGGAGGCTCCGCTGCTGTTTCCATTACCCGAGATCGAGCCCCGTATTCAGCAGTTGCTGGAGCGGACCTTGGCCATGAATGGCCTGCTCGTGGTGACCGAAGCGCGCTACGGGGTGTCTGTGGAGTCTGGTGCTCCGCCGCCAAATGAGCCGGATCCGGTCGAGTCGATCCGCTTTGTGCCCTTCGCCAAGATCGAGGCCTTCAACAGCGTGTTGCGCCGGCGCCCCGATGGCGGCGATCTGGCTGAACAGATCTGCAGCTTGCTGCTGGATCACTACGGCAGCAGCGCCAAGCCCGTGTTGTTGTTGCGCCGCAATGGCAACCACTGGTTAGGGATGCTGGATTACTGCCCCGAGTCGCGCGAGCGCAGCCACCGCATTACCCATTTGCACCGCTGCTTGGCCGCTTCCTAGTCGGGCGAAAGGGTTGGGGTCGGCGTTGCTCGGGGCTGGGTAAACGCAGCTGCTCATCAGCCCATTGGGAGGCCAGGGCTGAGAGCAGATCGTCGCGGTTTCCAAAGAGCCGAAGCATGCTGATTTATTGAGAACGTCTCGCAACTCAAGCAGGGGTGTGGGCTGAATTGCAAGTGATTCGCAACAGCAGTTGATCTTCGGCCTGCAGAATTGCCCAGGCCATGCCGATTGCTGTGCAGTTTCAGGACATCATTTCCACCCTCCAGCGCTTCTGGGCGGATCAGGGATGCCTGGTGCTGCAGCCCTACGACACCGAAAAAGGGGCCGGCACCATGAGCCCCCACACGGTGTTGCGCGCCATTGGCCCGGAGCCCTGGGCTGTGGCCTATGCCGAGCCCTGCCGCCGGCCCACTGACGGCCGCTACGGCGATAACCCCAACCGGGCCCAGCACTATTTCCAGTTCCAGGTGTTGATCAAGCCATCACCCGATGGCATCCAGGAGACCTACCTGCGCTCCCTCGAAGCCCTGGGCATCAAGGCGGCTGATCACGACATCCGCTTTGTTGAAGACAACTGGGAATCCCCCACCCTTGGCGCCTGGGGTGTGGGCTGGGAGGTCTGGCTCGATGGCATGGAGGTGACCCAGTTCACCTACTTCCAGCAGTGCGGCGGCATCGATTGCAAGCCGGTATCGATTGAGATCACGTATGGCCTCGAGCGTTTGGCCATGTATCTCCAA
>CAJWAH010000188.1 GCA_913020095.1 uncultured Synechococcus sp. | reverse complement strand
TGAGTTGCTGCTGTGGCCAGCACAGCAGCCTGGCGCGGTGGAGAGCTTTCGCGGCTTTGTGAACCTGTTCCGCGACCACATGGCCCCCGAACTGCTGCCGCAGCTGGAGTTGCCCGTGCGCTTGCTGTGGGGCGCCGCTGACCCCTGGGAACCGATCGCTGAGGCGCGCCGCTGGGCCGAGAGCCACAGCTGCATCCAAGAGCTGCATGAGCTGCCCGGCGTGGGCCACTGCCCCCACGACGAAGCCCCGGAGCAGGTCAACCCAGTGCTGCAGCGCTGGCTAGCCGCCTAGCGGGCCTGCGCGATCAGATAAGACAGCGGCAGGTCCATCAACTTGCCCACCCGCGGCACATAGGCGCGGTGGTTGAACACGTCGTAGTTGAGGCGCTCAATGGCATCGAGGATGCCGCGGTAGAGCCGCAACGAGGTCCACACCGGCCAACGGGCATCCGGCGCCAACCAGCGCACCCCAGCTTCTGAGCGCGCAAACCACTCGCGAGCCCGCTCCAGCTGGAAGGCCATCAAGGCACGCCAGTTGTCATTGAGGGTGCCGGCCATCAACTCGGCTTCGGAATAGCCAAAGCGCTGCAGGTCTTCCTGGGGCAGATAGATGCGGCCGCGGCCGCGGTCTTCGCCCACATCCCGCAGGATGTTGGTGAGCTGGTTGGCAATGCCCAAGGCCACAGCGGCCTCGCTGGTGTCGGGGCGTTCGCTCCAGGGGGCCGTGGTGTACGCCGGATCAAGGCCCATCACCTCTTGGGTCATCAGGCCAACGGTGCCGGCCACCCGAAAGCAGTACTGCTTGAGCTCAGCGAAATCGGCATAGCGATGCTTGGCCAGATCCATGCGCTGGCCCTCGATCATCTCGAGATAGGCCTCCAAAGGCTGGGGGTAGTGCTCGATCACATCGGCCATCACCCGATCGAGGCCATCGCGCACCTGGCCTGCAAACAGCTCGCGGGTGCGCTGCTCCCAGGCATCCAAACGGGCGCTGAGTTCAGCCACCGGCAAGGCCTGGGCCTCGGGGCTGTCCATCAGCTCATCGGTGCGCCGGCACCACACGTAGATCGCCCATATCGCCCGCCGCTTGGCGGGCGGCATCAACAACGTGCCTAGATAAAACGTCTTGGCCCAGCGCTCGGTTTCAACCCGGCAGTCCTCATAGGCCTGCTCAAGATCAGGGATCCCAAGCGCAGGAGCAGGCGGGCTTAAGACCATGCTTTAGGCCGCCACAACTTCGGCGCAGAGCTTACCGCTGAGCACCGCGCCTTCCATCGAAGCCAAGTAGCGCTGCAGGGTGTAATCACCAGCCATAAAGAAGTTGGGCACTGGTGTCTTCTGAGTCGGCCGCAGGGGCTGGCAGTTGGGAACGGTTTTGTAGACCGACAGCGGGGTCTTCACCACCTTGCTCTTGCGCAGCACGGCCGGGTTCTCAGAGCCGAAATGCTGCGGGAAGAGGCGCTCGAGCTCCTTCATGGTGGCGGCCACAATCTCCTCATCCGGCCGGCCGATCCAATCCTTGGCCGGGGCAAACACCAACTCCAACATCGAGCGCTCAGCGTCTTCGTATTCGCGGCAGGTGTTGCTCATGTCGGCATACACGCTGAGCAGGGGCGAACGGCTGAACAGCAGGTGATCGATGTCGGTGAGCTTGCGATCAAACCAGAGGTGGATGTTGATCACCGGCACCCCACGCAGGCCATCCAACTTGCTGAAGAAGGGCATCTGCTTCCAGGGCTCAGGCAGCAGCAACTTGAAGGGATCCACCGGCATCGCGCTCACATAGGCATCAGCGGTGAGCGTGTAGGGCTCCTTGCCAGCGACACCACCAATGCGGAAGCCCGCCACCGAGCCATCGGCATTGAGCTCGATCTCCCGCAGGGGGGATTCCAGATGCACCTCACCGCCTTTGGATTCGATGTGCTCCACCATCGGCTGGCAGAGGCGCTCAGGCGGGTTGCCATCAAGGAAGGCCATCTTTGAGCCGTTCTTTTCCTGCAGGAAACGGTTCAAGGCGGTCAGCACCACGGTGCTGGAGATCTCATCGGGGTCGATGAAGTTCAACGCCTTGCTCATGGCAAGGAACACCTCGTCGTTCACCCGCTCAGGGATGTTGTGGAGCTGGAGCCACTCGGTCCAGGAGTACTTGTCGCACTCCTCCACGTAGCCCTGGCCGCGCAGCATCGCCGGCACCAAACCCAAGCCGAAGCTGATCTTTTCGGGCCAGCTGAGCATGTCGTTGTTGCCCAAGATGGCCGCCACACCATTGATCGGGGCGGGCAGATCCGGGAAATCAAAACGGCTGTAGGTGCCCGGAACCTCCTTTTGGTTGAAGATCATCGAGTGGCTCTTCCACTGCAGCCGCTCCTCGATGTTCAGCTCTTTAAAGAGCTGCAGCATGTTCGGGTAGGCCCCGAAAAAGATGTGCAGGCCGGTCTCATACCAATCACCGTCTTCGTCTTGCCAGGCGGCCACCTTGCCGCCCAACACGTTGCGGGCTTCCACCACAACCGGCGTGTGGCCGGCATCACTGAGGTATTTGGCACAGGAGAGCCCCGCAAGGCCAGCTCCAGCAATTGCCACCCGCATCGTCGCGCCCGTCGCACATTGATGGCTCACCATAGAGTTGAGCTCATGCCCGCTGACTGGTTGAGGTGTCTGATACCCCGCTGAAGTGCACCACCCGCCACGTGCGGATCTTCACCGCCACGGTGGAAGAGAGCGGAGAGCTCAAGGCCTCCGACGACAAACTCACCCTCGATCTCGACCCTGATAACGAGTTCGAATGGGATCAACCAGTGTTGGCCAAGGTGCAGCAGCGTTTCGCTGAACTCGTCGATGCCGCGGCCGGAACCGAGCTGAGCGACTACAACCTGCGCCGCATCGGCACCGACCTGGAGGGCTTCATCCGCCAACTGCTCCAGGCCGGTGAGCTGCGCTACAACCTCGGTGCCCGGGTGCTGAATTACTCCATGGGCCTACCCCGCACCCCTGAGACCCTCTGATGGCCCCCCGCCGTCCCCCGTCCCGCTACGACGACGATCGCTACGACGAGCGCGATCGCTATGAACGCCGGCCGCCCCAACGCGGCGGCAATGGCGGAAAGAAGGGCGCTCCTGGCGGAGCAGGGCTGACGTTCAACACGGCCACCATTGCTGTGCTGGCGGGCATTCTGATCATTGGCATCGGTA
>CAJWAH010000187.1 GCA_913020095.1 uncultured Synechococcus sp. | reverse complement strand
TGGCAACGGCCGTGCTGGCGGTAGGCGCCAGGTTGAGGGGGCACACCTCACGATCCACGGATCCATCCAGCACCACATGGGACCCCTTGGCCAGGCTGGATTGAGGCCGCCCGGTGAGGGCAATGCAGGCACTGCCGCGGCGGTGCAGATGGGGCAGCAACGCCAAGAGTTCTGTGCTCTCGCCACTATTCGAGAGCAGCAGCACCACGTCATCAGGCCCCACGACACCGAGATCCCCATGCAGGGCATCGAGGGGATTGAGGTAAAGGGCCATCAGGCCAATCGAGGTGAAGGTGGCAGCGATCTTGCGGGCGACGATGCCGCTTTTGCCCACACCGGTCACCACCAACTTGGCGCCCTGCTCACTGCACTGCTGCAGCAGGTTCAAGGCAGCTTCCGCCTGATCGGGCTGCAGCTGATCAGCCGTATTCAGCAGCGCCTTGGCTTCCTGCTGCAACACCGGGGCCAGGGGGTTCATCGCAGGCCCAGTACAGAAGGCCTGAAATTACGACGCTTCAGTGATTATTCGCTGTGATCAGCGCGTCAGAGCGCGCCTCACCCCACCGGAATGGCTTCAGCTGGAGCTGAGGCTTCCGAGCCATCCGGCCTGCGGCCCAAGGTGCGGTAGAGCTCATCGCGCCATTGGAACAGCGGTTCAAAGCGCGGCTGATCAGCCACTCCAGCCACACCACGTGACGCCAACTGAGGCCCGGCAACAGAGGGGAACCGCAACAGATACAGCTGGGCTGCCACCGCCACATCGGCCACGGTGGGGCGCTCACCCACCAGATAGGGGCGCTGCTCCAGCAAGGCGAGCAGCTGCTCCAGGGCAAAGATCAACGAATCGCGCCCCATCGGCAGCAGCTGACCCACACCACCGAGCAGATCGCCCGGGACAGCCCCGATCAAATTGCGCACCAGCGATGGGGTGGCATCGGGCAGCAGCGCGCCGCGCAGCACGGGATCTTCCGCCGCTCCTTGCAACAGCGCCATGCGGGCCGACGACGCCAAGGCTGTATCGGCCCAGTCCTCCAGCAACAGCACTTGAGCCCGCTCGGCCGCATCACTGGGCAGGAGCGCCGGCTCGGGGTGCTTGGACTCCAAGTGCATCGCGATGGCACTGGAATCGGCAATCAGCTGTTCGCCATCGCGCAGCACCGGCACCTGGCGCTGGCCTGTGAGCTGGAACAGCTCGATCTGCCCCACGCCGGGGGTGACATCGTTGACGCTGTAGCTGAGTCCTTTTGCCGCCAGCAGCAAGTGCACTTTTTCGCAAAAGGCAGAGTGGCGGAACTGAAAAAGCTCCATGGCAGGCGGGCGAAACAGCGCTTGCCGGCAGAGTAGCCATGGGTTTTGTGAGGTGATGGGAGAGTTTTTCGCCAACGTGACGCGCTATCCGCGTTACTTGATCGCCTTTGGATTGGGTGTGGCCAGCTCGGTGTTTGAACCCCTGCTGGCCCGCACCCGCAATCCCGTCACCGCTGTTGCGCTGATCGGCGCGCTGATCAGCGGGCTGCTCACGCTCACGCTCGTGCTGCGTGCCATGGTGACTCCAGTGCCGCTGGCATAGGCAATGGCCCATGGGCGACGGGTAGAGCGCGTGGCCTCGATGATTCGCCGGGAGATGAGCGAGTTGCTCGTTAGCGGCGTGCGGGATGAACGCGTGAATCAAGGCATGGTGAGCATCACCAATGTGGTGGTGGCAGGCGATCTGCAGCACTGCAAGGTGTCGGTGAGCATCTTTGGCAGCGAGAGCGAGCAAGACCAGGCCATGGCGGGCCTGCGCTCGGCGGCCCCCTACCTGCGCGGTGAGCTGAGCCGGCGGCTGAACATGCGCCGCACCCCCGAGCTGGTGTTCCATCACGACAAGGGCCTGGCCCAAGGGGTGGAAGTTCTGGGGCTGCTGAGCAAGCTCGAGCAAGAACGTCAAGAACGCGGCCCGGTGCCCGAAGGCAGCGAGGAGATGTGAGCCTGCGCCAGCAGCTGGCCCAGCTTCTTGTTCTCAGGGCCAGTGGCTACGCCCTCGATCAGCAGCGCCGCTACCCGCGCTGGGAACTCAGCAACGACGAACTGCAGCGCGGTCTGGCTGAAGGCGTTGGCGGTGTGATCTTGCTGGGCGGATCAGCCGCTGATCTGGCGCTGCGCTGCCGGCAACTGCAGGACTGGGCCCAAGGGCCACTGCTGCTCTGCGCCGATGTGGAAGAAGGCGTGGGCCAACGCTTTGATGGCGCCAGTTGGCTGCCGCCGCCGCTGAGCCTGGCGCGGCTTTGGCAACGCGACCCAACGCAGGCCGAAGAGCTGGCCACGGCCTATGGCCGCTGCACTGCGCTTGAGGCCCGCAGCCTCGGGTTGAACTGGGTATTGGGGCCGGTTTGCGATGTCAACAACAACCCCGCCAATCCGGTGATCAACGTGCGCGCCTGGGGGGAGACAGCTGAGGCCGCCAGCGCCTTGAGCAGCTGCTTTCTCGTTGGGTTGCAACGCGAAGGGGTGCTGGGCTGCGCCAAACACTTTCCCGGCCATGGCGATACCGCCAGTGATTCCCACCTGGAACTGCCGCTCATCCCCCACGAGCTCAAGCGCTTGCAGCAAGTTGAGCTGCCGCCGTTTGAAGCCGCCATTGCTGCTGGGGCCGCCAGCGTGATGACCGCTCACCTGTTGATGCCGGCCATCGATGCTGAGCGGCCCGCCACCCTCTCCAAGGCAGTGCTCACCGATCTGCTCAGGCAAAAGCTCGGTTTTAACGGGCTTGTGGTGACTGACGCCTTGGTGATGGAGGCCATTGCTGATCGCTATGGCCCCGGAGAAGCTGCAGCCTTGGCGTTTGACGCCGGCGCTGATCTGATCTTGATGCCAGCCGATGCAGCAGCGGCCCTTGATGCCCTCGAGGAGGGATTCAGCAGCGGCCGCTGGCCGCTGGAGCGATTGGAGCAAAGCCTGCAGAGGCGAGAGCAAGCCCTGGCGCAAAGCCAAACCAGCCCGGTTGAGCCCCCACAAGCTCTGAAGCAACTAGCCACGCTGCAAGGCCAACACCGCGAACTGCAGCAGCAACTGCTGGCACTAGTACTGATGTAACCGCAGTAATTGATCGTATTGATTTTAGCAGTTACTTAACTTCTAGTAGTGTTAAAACAGATTATAAAATTATTACTGTACAAGATACTTCTATTATCGTTAATAGTAGTGTAGAAGTAAAGGAGCAGGCTAAACCTACCACTTGGACTCCTCATAAAAAAGCTAGTATTGAGGTACAGTATCTAACATCT
>CAJWAH010000186.1 GCA_913020095.1 uncultured Synechococcus sp. | reverse complement strand
AAGGCCACAGCCAGACAACCTGAGCCCGTGCCGAGATCCGCCCAGCGCTGGGGTGCGTCGGAAGCTTCAAAACAGCCCATCGCCAGCTCCACCAACAGCTCGGTTTCCTGACGGGGGATCAGCACCGCTGGGCTGACTTCCAGCTCTAAATCCCGCCAGGGACAACGCCCCACCAGATGCTGCAAGGGCACCTGCTGCTGGCAGTGCTGCTGCCAGATCTGCTCCAACCGCTGCAGCGAGCAACGCAGCTGCACAGGTGCTTCAGGGTGGAGATAGCTGGCTTGAAGCTCCCGCCAGAGCAGACCTGCTTCCAATTCCAGCAACCAATCCAGCGCGGCCGCTTGATCCTGCTGACCCAGCAATTGCTCACGCCGCCAGAGCTGCAACTCGGAGCCGCTGAGGCAAGTCATGGCTGTTGGGCCACCGGCAAATCAATCTCAGTGTGACGCGGACGCCAGCACAGCCCAGGCAGAGCTTCAATCCAGCCCTGCTGCTCATGGTGCAGCAGTTGCTGAGCCAAAGCTCCTGGAGAGAGCTGCAATCGCCGCTGCAGCGCCTCAAAACTGGCCCCCGCACCCAAGGCGCTCAGCAGCGGTGATGGATCTGGCGGCTGCGGCAGCACCAGGGTCTGCAGCGGGCCTGGGCCCAAGGCCTCCACAAGCTGAGCGGGATCAAGCAGGGCGGTCGCCCCTTGGTTGAGCCAACCATTGCTGCCAACTGCCGATTCGCGATCACTGTCAGCCGGCACCACCCAAAGCGGCCGCTGCAGCGACCAAGCGATCTGGGCCGCCAACAGGGCACCACTGCGCCGCGGGCACTCCACCAACACCACGGCTTGAGCCAAGGCCACCAACAAGCGATTCCTTTTGGCAAACGCGCCCCGCAGTCCAGGAGTCCCCGGTGCTTGCTCAGAGATCAACAAACCGCGCCTGCCCACCTGGCTTTGAAGCTGCTGGTGATGGCGCGGATAAATGCGCTCCAGCGAGGTGCCCAGCACCGCAATGGGCGTGCCGCCAGCCTCTAAACAGCCCTGGTGGGCCTGAGCATCAATACCTTCGGCCAGCCCGCTCATCACCGGCCAGCCCGCCGCAGCCAGGGCGGCGCCCAACCGCTGAGCCCAGCGGCAGCCATAGGGAGAGGCCCGGCGGCTACCAATCACCGCAATGGCCTGCTGGCGCCGCAGCAACGGCCATAGGGCGCCGCGGCCTGCCCAAAACAGCGCTGCCGGCGGCTGCGGCAGCGCCATCAGGGCCGGCGGCATGGCTAAATCGCTGGGCAGCAACACCTTGGGGGGCACCGGCAAGGGCAGCGCTGCAGCCCGCAGCTGCAGCTGATCACGGCCCGCCAGCAGCGATGGCCCCACCCCTGGCAACGCCAACAGCTGCTCGCCAGGCGCCCACCACGCCGCTTGCAAGCTGCCAAAGGCTTGCTCCAGCTGCCTGATCCGGCTGATGCCAACACCTGGAACCTGAAACCAGGTCCACCACCAACTGCGGCGCCCAACAATCGTCAAGCCATTAGTTCATTTGTATTATCAGCCTGCCATAGGGCCTGCCGCCAACCGCTGCAACGCCGCCTCCAGTGCCGGCGGGCGCTGACGTTGCAGCCGTCCGCGCTGGCGATCCACCAGCGCCAAGGTGACCACCGCCTCAGCAGCCACAATTCCATCGCCCTGGATGAAGCGCGTCAGCAACGGCAAGCGCACACCGGCCTGAGGCTGCAACCAGCTGTGCAACTCCACCGCTTCGCCGTGGGCCAATGCCCGCAGATAGCGGATCTGCAAATCGACCACCATCAATTCCAGCCCCTGGGCCGAAAGCTCGGCATAGGCCAAACCGGCCTCAGCCAGGGCCAGCACCCTCGCCTCCTCAAGCCAGGCCACATAGGAGCCATGCCAAAGCACCCCGGCATGGTCGGTGTCTTGCGGCAGCACCTGTTTGCGACAGACCCACGGCAAGCGCGTTACATCCCCAGCCATTCCCTAGCCCAGCTCAATTGATCGCCATAGGCTGCCGCTACGCGTTCCAGCCACTGATGTTCCGCAACCTGTTGATCGCCGACTCCGGCAAGGGGCATGTGGAGGAAATGATTCGCATGCTCCGCGATATCCCCGGTTTTGCCAGCGCGCGGCTCAACCTGTTGCACGTGGTCTCCGACCAAAACAGCAGCAACCTTCAGGAGCATTGGAAAGACGGTGGCGCCCTGCTGGCTGAAGCCGTTCAACGGCTTGGCCTCAACCCCGGCGAGGTGAACACGATCTTGCGCCAGGGCGATACCAAACAAACCGTGCTCAAGGTCGCCGACGAGCTCGATGCCGACCTGATCGTGATGGGCTCACGCGGCCTCGGCCGGCTGCAATCGATTTTGGCCAATAGCGCCAGCCAATACGTGTTCCAACTCTCGACGCGGCCGATGCTGCTGGTGCGCGACGACCTCTATGTGCGCCACATCAATCGTTTGATGGTGGGCATTGACGGAACCGGCGTCGGCGATGACGCCCTCAAGCTGGCGTGCGAGCTCGCCAAGAGCATTCCCGGCTGCGTGCTCCATGGCGTTCACGTCAGCCACCACGACCTGGCTCCATCCCGCAGCGGCAACAGCCCAAGCGACAGCCTGCTGGAAAAAGCCAAACAACGGGCCCGCCAATTCGGCGTGGACCTGCAAACGGTGCACCGGACTGGAGACATCGCCCGCGGACTCTGCGCTGCGGCCGACGAGCTCAATGCCGACATGGTGGTGATCGCCTCGCAAGACCGGCGCCCTCTGGTCGCTCGCGGCTTGGTTGATCTCGACCGTCTGCTCGGTGGATCGGTGAGTGATTTCGTGCGGGTGCATGCACCCGCTCCGGTGTTGCTGGTGCGGGAACCGGAATCCCGCTAACGCCAGTCCAGATCAACCTTCGCGGCTGTTGGTCTGGATGTAAAGGATGATCAAAAAGATGGCGGGAACCAAGACGAACAGCAGGGTGGCCACAAAGCCGAGATCGTTGGTTTCCATGACCACTGGAGGAGACCCCGGGAGGGTATCACCGCCGTTGGGGGCTCCTCAGCCTGGGTTCACAGCTCGTCGCTCTCAGCCCCAGTTTCCACCGCTTCGTCAGCACCCTTTTCGGGCTCGGGGACGGGCTCAGGCATCCGGCCCTCAGGCAATGGCTCGGCTTGCGCTGCGGCAATCGCTTGCTTTTGCGCGTCACGGCCAGCCTGCGGACGCGTGAGCACTGCCACCGATTCCTGCACCAAGGCCTGACAGGCCAAACGCCACGACTCCGGGCGAC
>CAJWAH010000185.1 GCA_913020095.1 uncultured Synechococcus sp. | reverse complement strand
AGCAGCACAGCCAAATGGTGTGGCAAACACTCCGAGCGACTCCAGCGGCCAACCCGCTCGATGCCTTCCACGGCGGCAAGCTGCTGCCAAAGGTCATCGCGCAGCTCAGCCATCGCTTCAGCCAACTGCGGTTGTTGGTTGAGGCGATCGCCCAGGGCATCAACCATGGCCGCCACCAGCCAGGGGGATTCCGTTCCTGATCGCAGGCCTGATTCCTGGCCGCCGCCAAGCAGCTGAGGTTGCAGAGCCTTGGGCTCTGGCATCACCAGAGCGCCTACTCCCCGGGGGCCCTGAAATTTGTGGGCGCTGATGCTCAGCAAATCCACCGGCAAAGGCAGCAGCTGCGCAGCGGGCAGTTGACCCACCACCTGCACCGCATCGCTGTGCAGGGGCACACCGGCCCGCTGGCAGAGGCAGCTGATCGCTTTGATGGGCTGCAGAACACCCAGCTCTGAGCTGGCCCACGCCACGCTGACGAGGCGCGTCGGTGGAACCAGCAAGCCTTCGAGTGCCTCCAGGTCGATCCGCCCATGGCTGTCCACGGGAAGGATCTCCACCTGCCATCCCTCGGCGCGCAACTGCTCGGCGCTGCGGCCAATGGCCGCATGCTCAAAAGCTGAAATCAACAGCCGGCCGGGTGGTTGGCTGCGGCAGATTCCGAACAGGGCCAAGTTGTCGGCTTCGGTGCCACCTGAGGTGAAGACCACCTGGCCATTGGGGCAATCCAACAACTCCAGCAAGCGTTGCCTGCTGCGTTCCAGCAACTCGGCAGCAGCAAGGCCCGCCGGATGCAAGCTCGAGGGATTCGCCCAAGCCTGCTGTTGGTAATCCAGCAGCCGTTGCCCAAGCCCCTCAGCAAGGGGCGTTGCAGCGCAGGCATCCAGATAGATCAGAGGCTTAGAAGCCGGCACGTCGGCGGGTGCGCTCTTCGAGCGATGAATTCGCCAAGCCCACCATGTCATCGAGCGACAGACGATCAAGGAATGTCATCGCTTGTTCCCTCGCCGCAGCACTGGGGCAGGCCTCAGGCCGGATGCAGCCGTCGCTGCAGAGGCTGGCGCAGTCAATGGAATCAACGGCATCACTGCCGCCGGCTGCGGGCAGAACCCCTTCAAACACAAAGACAGCTGGACCGGCCATCTGAATGTGATTGGTGCTGTCCCAATCGATCTGAAGCGGCCCTCCAGGAAGCTGCACCGTCGCCTGGCGAGCACAGGCGCCACGCAGATGGGTTGCCACCACGGTGGCGCAGGCACCGGTGCCGCAGGCCAGCGTGGGGCCGGCACCCCGTTCCCAAACGCGCACTTGCAGCTGATCAGGGGCATGCACCTGAACGAAATGAACATTGGTGCGGGCCGGGAAGGCTGGGTGTTGTTCGAGGGCAGGGCCGAGACGCTCGAAGTCCAGCGACTCCAGGTCATCAACTTGCACCACCGCATGGGGATTGCCCATGCCCACGGCAGCCACCTGCAGTGACTCGCCGGCCACCTGCAATTCGCCATCCGGCAGAGGAGTGCCTGCTGCCAGGTTGGTGGGGATGGAGGCCGGCTCGAGGAACGGCTCTCCCATGTCGACCGTGACCTGATCGCCATCCAGTAAGCGCGGAATGATCAGTCCGGCCGGTGTTTCCACGCGCCACTGGGTGCCAGTGGCTGAGCCATCCAGATCCGCCAGAAAACGGGCAAAACAGCGGATGCCGTTGCCGCACATCTCAGCCTCGCTGCCATCGGCATTCAGAATTTGCATGCGCACATCACCGCCCTGCTGCGGCGGGAGCGCCAAGATCAGCCCATCGCCACCGATGCCAAAGCGGCGATCGCAAAGCTCTCTTGCAGGATCGCCTCCCATCTCTGGCAGGGGCGTCTTGCGGCCATCCATGAGGATGAAGTCATTGCCCAGGCCTTGATATTTCCGAAACGAACGTGTCAAAACGCTTTGGCCACCTGATCTGATCGTATGGCCCCCGACCACGAACTCGACACATCGCTTCCTGGGGTGCGGCTGCTGCAGCAGTGGATCCGCCAGCGGCGCACGATCAGCATCCAGCTGGCCAGCGGCCTGGAACTGCAAGGGCGGCTGTTGTGGCAAGACAGTGAATTTCTGGCGCTATTGCTGGCGGGTGCGGAACGGCCTGAGCTCCTAGCTCGCCGGCGGATTGAACGGATCCGCTCGCTGGATGGGGACCCATCAACGGCGACAATGCCGACTCCGCGGCTGCCGTTGCCGCCCATCTGACCCTGCCGATGGCCAGTTCCGAGTCCCGTTACAACCCAACGTCTCTGGAGCCGAAATGGCAACAGCGGTGGCAGGAGATGGGACTGGACCAAACCCCAGAGCCCAGTGCAGATCGCTCAGACAATTTTTATGCCCTGTCGATGTTTCCCTATCCCTCGGGGAACCTGCACATGGGCCATGTGCGCAACTACGTCATTACCGATGTCCTCGCCCGCTTGATGCGGCTTAAAGGCAAGCGGGTGTTGCATCCCATGGGCTGGGATGCCTTTGGACTCCCGGCTGAAAATGCCGCTATCGAGCGTGGTGTGGATCCAGCTGACTGGACCGACCGCAACATCGGCCAAATGCGCGAGCAACTGCAGCGGCTCGGCTTATCGATCGACTGGTCGCGCGAAGTGGCGACCTGCCACAGCGACTACTACCGCTGGACCCAGTGGCTGTTTTTGCAATTTCTCAACGCCGATCTGGCGTACCGCAAAGAGGCCACCGTCAATTGGGACCCCATTGACCAAACGGTGCTCGCCAACGAACAGGTGGACGCCGATGGGCGCTCTTGGCGATCGGGAGCACTGGTGGAAAAGAGAAAGTTGCGCCAGTGGTTTTTGAAGATCACCGCGGTTGCCGATGAGCTGCTCGACGATCTCGAGCAACTCAAGGGATGGCCGGAGCGCGTGCGCACCATGCAGGCCAACTGGATTGGTCGCTCGAGCGGCGCCACCTTGCGCTTCGCCATCGAAGCCGATGGCAAGCAGGCCATCGAGGTGTTCACCACCCGCCCCGACACGGTGTTTGGCGTCAGCTATGTGGTGCTCGCCCCAGAGCATGACCTGGTGGATCAACTCACCACGCCAGAGCAACGCGAGGCGGTAGAAACATTCCGCCAAAGCTTGCAATCCATCAGTGAGCAGGACCGCGTGGCTGACGATCGGCCCAAGCGCGGTGTGGCCACCGGCGGCACGGTGCAGCACCCCTTCACCGGCCAGGCGGTGCCCGTTTGGATCGCCGACTATGTGCTGGCCGAGTACGGCACCGGCGCCGTGATGGGCGTTCCGGCCCATGACAGCCGCGACTTTGCCTTTGCCAAGCAATACGACCT
>CAJWAH010000184.1 GCA_913020095.1 uncultured Synechococcus sp. | reverse complement strand
ACGCCTGAGGGCAGCTCGGCAAGCTGCAGCTCCAAAGGACGCAGGGGATGATCGGGATCACTGAGGGGGCCGGCCTGCAGCGGGGTGGCTGCAGCGATCAGCGCTGAGAGGAGCAGAGGTTGAAAGAGCCGCATGACTTCAATCGATAACGCGGACGCGAGTGCCTTCCTTCACCAGGTCATAGAGAGCCACGGCATCGCGGTCAAACATTCGAACGCAACCGTTGCTTGCCGCCGTACCGATCGACTTCACGCTGCCGGTGCCGTGGAACCCGATCTCATTGCAGGCGCCGGGGCGAAAAGCCGGAGGGTTGGCGTCGAGCGAGGTGCGATTGCCGCAGGTGTACCAGAAGCCAATCCAGCGGGTGCCGATGGGGCCGAGGGCATGGGGCTTGACCTGGCGGCCGGTCCAAGGGCTTGACCAGACCGGGTTTTTCATCATGCGGTGCACGGTGTGCTCACCCAGTGGGGTTGGTGCATCAAGGCGACCCACAGCCACCGGGAACGTGGCTACCACCTGACCGTCGTGGAACACCTTCACCTTCTTGGTGCTGCGGCTGAGCTCCAGCAGGGTGGTGGGGGATTTTTTGAGGGCCAGGTCGGGCTCTTCCCAAGGAAGGGCTCCGGCACTCGCCGCCGAGGGCAGGCCGAGAAGTAGGGCCAGAGGCAGCAGCAGACTTTTCATTGGCGAGGGGAATTCCCCCTTCTGCTAGCCAGTGCGTCTCATTGGTCTCAGCTGTCTTTATTTATTTCTCAGGGTTTAAGGCAACCAGGGCTGATCGGAGAAATCCGGAGCCCGTTTTTCGAGGAAGGCGTTGCGTCCTTCTTGGCCCTCTTCGGTTCGGTAGAAGAGATGGGTGGCCTGCCCAGCCAACTCCTGCAATCCGGCCATGCCATCGGTGTCGGCATTAAAAGCAGCTTTGAGGCAGCGGATCGCTGTGGGGCTGTGCTGCAACACCTCCCGCGCCCAGCGCAGACCTTCAGTCTCCAGTTCAGCGAGGGGAACCACCGTGTTCACCAGGCCCATCGCCAAGGCCTGCTCGGCGTTGTAGCGCCGGCAGAGGAACCAGATTTCACGCGCCTTGCGCTGGCCCACCAACCGGGCGAGATGGGCGCAGCCATAGCCGCCATCAAAGCTGCCAACCCGTGGGCCGGTTTGGCCAAATTGGGCGTTGTCGGCCGCAATGCTCAGATCACAGAGCAGATGCAGCACCTGGCCGCCACCGATGGCATAGCCGGCCACCAGGGCAATCACCACCTTCGGCAAGCTGCGGATCAAGCGCTGCAGGTCGAGCACATTCAGCCGCGGGGTCCCCTGCTCATCGATGTAGCCACCATCACCGCGCACCGACTGGTCACCACCGGCGCAAAAGGAATAGGCACCATCGGCAGCCGGACCGGCTCCGGTGAACAGCACCACACCGATGCGGGGGTTATCGCGCACCCGGGCAAAGGCGTCATAGAGCTCGCTGACGGTGCGAGGCCGAAAAGCATTGCGTTTCTCAGGCCGGTTGATGCTGATGCGCGCAATTCCCTCATCAGCCGACAGCTCAAAGAGCACGTCGTCGTAGTTGCCCTGAGTGATCCATGGGTAGGCGGGCACAGCCATCAAGGAGCTGGTGTCTGCTCCCACCATGGCTTGTCACGCAACTGCTGGCGCAGCTGGGCATCACGGGACCGGTCGGTGGAGCAACGCAGCAGACGCATCGCATCACCAGGTTCCAGCAACCACTGCAGATCGGCAGCCAAGGTCTCCATGGCACTGCAGTCACGGGCCGCTACACCGTGCGCTGCCGCGAGGGCCATGGCATCACAGCTCTGGGGCATGGCAAAGAGACGATCAAAATCGATCGACTGCCTCGGAATCGGTAACTGCTCAAAGACGCCACCGCCGGCGTTGTCGATTAGCACAATGCGAAGCTCTGCAGACAGCTGACGGCGCCAGAGCCAACCATTGGCGTCATGCAGCAGGGCCAAATCACCGCTGACCAGGACCAAGCGCTGCCACTGCTGCGCGATCCCAGCGGCCAGCGAGAGGGTGCCATCAATGCCGGAGGCGCCCCGAAAGCTCACGATCGTGCGGTGGCCGCTCTGCCGCCCGGCAAAGCTTTCCCAATCACGCACCGGTGAGCTGCTAGCCAACATCACTGGCCACTCCGAAGGAATCTGCTGCTGCAGGGCGCGGGCCAAGGCCGGTTCGCTGCAGGGGCCCTGCTGGGGGAGGTCGTGATCGAGTTGCTGTTGCAGCAAGGTTTCCGCTTGTTGCCAGCGAGCGGCATCGGCGCGGCTGGTTGCCGATGGCTCGCCCGCAGGCAGCAGCTCCACCCAAGCAGCCAACCCATGGGGATGCTGGGCGCAACCACTGGCCAAGGGGTCCTGCCGCCGCGGTTCGGCTTCGGTGATCACGAGCTGGGGGCCTACAAAAGCCTGCAGCCATTGCTGCAAGCGGCGGCTGGCTGGCATCGAGCCCAAGCGCAACACCTGATGGGCTGGCGGCAACCGCTGCGGCTGAGCCAGAAGCAGGTCGTAACCGCTGATCAGCGGCAAGGGCAGACCACGAAGCCCGGAGGAGGCATCCGCCAGGATCGGCCAGCCAGTGCGCCGGTTGAGCTGCTGCAACGCGGCCACAAAGCGGCCGCCATGGCCTCGCCGCCAAGGGCCCACCACAATCACCCCGGGCTGATCGGGATCCAAAGGCTCCAAGCTCACCAGCCCTGGCGGCTCAAACAAGGGGGGCAACTCCTGCGCTGGCGGCGGAGCAGCTGCTGGCAGCCCGCTGAGATCGGCATGCAGCGGCTCATCAAAGGCCAGGTTGAGGTGCACCGGCCCTGCAGGCGCACCGAGGGCGTGGCGCATGGCCGACTGAGCTAGGCGCAGCAAACGCACATCACTGGCGTCATGCAGCCCCGCAGCGGGCCCTTGAAGCAGGGCACGGCAGGCCGGTTGCAAATAGGCCTCCTGGTTCACGGTTTGATTGGCGCCGCAGGCCTTCAGTCGCTCGGGGCGATCAGCCGTGAGCAACAGCAGGGGCAAGGCGCTGAAATCAGCCTCCACCGCTGCCGGCAACAGATTGGCCACCGCCGTTCCTGAGGTGGTGATCACCGCGGTGGGCTGGCCATCGGCGCGGGTTTGGCCCAAGGCAAAAAAGCCAGCTGAGCGCTCATCAATGCCTGTTGTCAGCGCCAGGCCATGGGATTCCAACCGCGAGGCCGCCAGGGCCAATGGACCGCTGCGGCTTCCTGGGCACAGCACAACCCGCTTGAGCCCCAATCCCATCAAGGCCGACAGCAGGGCTTCAGCGGCGCGGAGATTCTCAGCAGCCTCGATGCTCAACGGGGGCCTGGTGGCGCGTCACGATTGTGCTCGCCGATCGCC
>CAJWAH010000183.1 GCA_913020095.1 uncultured Synechococcus sp. | reverse complement strand
TCGGCCGTGAGCGCCTGCTGCAGCTGTATCAGCACGCGATTACAGCGGGCTACCGGTTCTATTCCTATGGCGATGCCATGTGGATCCCGCCTGAGTGCAGCCGGCAGCCATAAAAAAAGCCCCCGCTGCTGCGGGGGCCGGCTGATCACTCGGCTGCTGAATCAGGCAGCGGCGAAGTTGGCGGCCACGAAGTCCCAGTTCACCAGCTTCTCGAGGTAGGTGGTGATGTAGTCGGGGCGGCGGTTCTGGTAATCCAGGTAGTAAGCGTGCTCCCACACATCCATGGTGAGCAGAGCCTTTTGGCCGTGGGCCAGGGGCAGATCGGCGTTGGCGGTTTTGGTCACCTTGAGGCTGCCGTTGTCGAGCACCAGCCAGGCCCAGCCACTACCGAACTGGGTGGCACCAGCGGCTTTGAAGGCTTCGATGAACTTCTCAAAGCTGCCGAAGTCAGCGTTGATCTTGTCGGCCAGGGCGCCGGTGGGCTGGCCGCCGCCACCGGGCTTGATGCACTGCCAGTAGAAGCTGTGGTTCCACACCTGGGCGGCGTTGTTGAACACGCCGGCTTTGTCGGCGTTGCCGGCTACGGCGGTGATGGTGTCCTCGATGCTTTTGCCATCGAGATCAGTGCCTTCCACCAGCTTGTTGAGGTTGTTCACGTAGGCAGCGTGGTGCTTGCCGTGGTGGAACTCCAAGGTCTGCCTGGAGATATGAGGCTCGAGAGCATCGAGCTCGTAAGGCAGAGCAGGGAGGGTGTGGGGCATGAGCGCTGGTTCGGGCGGCGGCAAGCGTATCGAGCCGCGCGCAGCTACTGACGTTGCTAGGAACTCATCAGGCAGACTTCTTTTGTCGGGAATCGCCATGCTGCTGAGCATCCTCACTGGCCTGACGGCTGGTGCTGTTCACGTTGTCAGTGGGGCTGATCACCTCGTGGCAATGGCTCCTTCATCTGTGCATCAACCACAGCTGGCGTTGAAGCGAGGTTTGACCTGGGGTCTGGGCCATTCCCTCGGCGTTGTCTTGCTGACATTGCTGGCGATTTTGGTCAAAGATCTGCGGCACATTGAGACCCTCTCGGGGTGGGCTGAGGTGTTGGTTGGCATCTCACTGCTGGTGGTTGGTGGGATGGCCATTCGCACAGCCTTTGGGCTCGATATCCATACGCACCGCCACTCCCATGAAGGGGGAACCACCCATGAACACCTCCATCTCCATGTCGGGGGTGGTCGTCAGCACCGTTGGCACTCCCATACAGCGTCTGGCCTCGGCTTGCTCCATGGTTTGGCTGGCGCCGGGCACCTGTTGGCGGTGATTCCCGCTTTGGCGCTTCCGCCATTGGGTGCCTTTAGCTATCTGATCGCCTACTTGGTTGGATCGCTGGCAGCAATGACAGCGTTTGTGTTGTTGATGGCCATTGCCAGTGCCCGCTTGGGCCGTCGCTGGCTTCCTTCGTTGGTGGGTTGTTCAGGTGGGCTTTCAATCGCTATTGGGATTTTCTGGCTTCAAGCCGCCAACATTCCGGTTTAAAGCGTCGTTCAGTTCTTGGATGGCACGACGGCCGTGGCAATGGCTCGGATTGCTGTTGCGGCGATCGGTCCAAATTGCCGGCTGTCGCTGCTGCTGGCTGGATTGTCTCCCAGCACCCACCAGCCTCCGTTGCACGGAGCAGACAAACGCTTGATCATCAATTTCACCTGATTGGGATGCGTCATCACCACGACGGCACCGCTTTGTAGCTGCTCGCCGCGGTAAGGGATCGCGATGACGCGATCACCAGGCTTTAAAGCAGGCAACATGGAATCGCCATCGACTCGGAACAGTCGACGGCGACCCAAAAGAATCAAGATCAATGCGCCAAGACCCGCTTGAGGAAGATCTTGGTTTTGATCAGCTGGCAGTGACCCAGGCGTCGCTGCGGCCCTTGGAACTCCAGAACATGGTGTGGATTTTTTCCACTGCCTTCATCAGTTCTTCGGCCTTGGCCTGATCAATGTTCACCTTGCAGGCGCTGCAGAGCTTGGCTGCCTTCCAGAAGGTGTCATGCAGTTCCGGGAAGGTCGCCAGGTGCTCAGGCTTGAAGTAATCGGTCCAGAGGATGAGGAGTTCCTCTTTGGTTTCCTGGGCCTGTTCTTCTTTCACCGCCACGTAGCGGGAGAAGGTGTTGTTGTAGGTCGCCCAAGCAGCAGCGTCATTGCCTTCTGGCGGCGCCAGTGCAATCAGCTTTTTGGTCATCGACAGCACCGCCTCAGCTGCCACGCGAGCAGAGGCGGGGTCGTAGACGCCGCAAGGGCCGTCGCAGTGGGCAGCAGCCTGGGTTGCAGGGAGCCTGTTGAGGATCGCCTGGGCAACAGAACGCAGCATTTGTTGAGGGCTTATCACCTTTCGCCACCCTAACTGCGCAAAGCCATTGAGAGCGATGGTCAAAGGCTCGCGATCAGTTGCCCTGAACTTTCACGAGCTCGATTTCAAAGATCAGGGTTTCGTTGGGCCCGATCACACCGCCAGCTCCGCGGGAGCCGTAGGCCAGATCCGGCGGGATCACCAAACGGCGCTTGCCGCCTTCTTTCATGCCCACAACGCCTTCATCCCAGCCGCGGATCACCCGGCCGCCGCCGAGGGGGAAGGTGAAGGCCTGGTTGCGGCGGTAGCTGCTGTCGAACTCCTGGCCATTGGTCAAGGTGCCGCGGTAGTTCACCGAGACGGTGTTGCCGCTTTGGGCTTCGGTGCCGGTGCCCTCCACCAGGTCGGTGATCTTGAGGCCAGAGGGGGTCATGCGCTCTTTGGTGGCTTCCATTTCGCCACCCAATAAATCAGCTGCTGAACCTTGGGCGACCTGATCGCTGGCCTCGGGAGCCATCGCAAACAAACGCGGGTTGCTCTCGTTGGGATCCAGCTCAGCAGGCGGCGCGGCGGGGTTCACGGCGGCTGCCTTGGCAGCTGGGCGCACCTCGCTGGCCGCTGGAGCACTGGCCTGGGCTGGGGTGGGGGCCACGATCTGGCTGACCAGAGCCAGCATCAGGCAGCCCACGCAGACGGCGGAGCTGATCAGGATGTCGCGCATCAAGGGCTGAGAGAGACCGGCTGATTCTGTCAGCGAAGTTCGCCGTTTTGACGCAGCTGTTGCTCAAGGCGATCAATGCGGCCCCTGAGTTCATCCACCTCGCGCTGCCGCGCCAGGCCCATTTCATGCAGCAGTTGATCGAGGTTGCGCTCGATCTGTTGCTCGGCCTGTTTTTCAGCAGCGGGGTTATCACCCCGCATCGCGCCGCTCACCTCTTCAATCAGGCTTGATGCCTGGCTGGCATCAATGCGGCCGCTGGTGACCCAGCCCTGGATCACCGACTTCAGCCGATCGGCCACCACATTGGTGGTGCCAATGCCGCGCACC
>CAJWAH010000182.1 GCA_913020095.1 uncultured Synechococcus sp. | reverse complement strand
CGTTGTAACTCTTCTGGCCGCTGATCACGGTGCGGTAGCCGGCCTCTTCAATGGCGGCTGCGGGAAATTGCCCGTCTTCCACCTTGGTTTCCTGCAGCCCCACCACATCGGGGCTGGCCTGCTCCAGCCAGCGCAGCAGGTGGCTTTGCCGGCTGCGGATCGAATTGACATTCCAGGTGGCGATCCGCACGCTGATCCCCTCTTAAAATCTGCCCATTAAACGATTGAAGCCATGAAACGCTCCCTGTTGGCCTGTGCCATGGTTTCCGTGCTCCTAGCTCCTGCAGCCCTGGCTGAACAGAAGGAAACCAACCGCGAGCGGGATCTTTACAACTACGGCTCAAGTACTCCCTCTGGAGTGGATGTCAGTAACCCGATGTCGATCATGAACATGCTGCAGAACATGAGCACCGCAGGAGACGCCACTCCCCCTGGCGATGCGATTGATGCGGCCCTCAGCGATTTCGACTGGGATTCAGGCTCCGCTACCCCCAGCAAGACCGTTCCCTCCGGCCTCTAATTCAGCGCTTGGATCTGGGGCAGGAGCCACAGGTGCCTTGAGATCGGCTGCATTGGCTGAAGGAGCTTGTTGACGAATACGGCCAACGGCCCAACCAGCAGCCACCTGATCGAGCACCCCGGCTGCCACTGGCGCTGAATGCAACTTGGCTTGCTGCAGCGAGACCCGCGCAGCTTCCAGTTGGCCTTGTGAATGTTGCAACAACGCCAGAGCCAGTAGTGGCCTGGGATCGGTGGGGTGGCTCGCCGCTAAGCCCTTGTAGGTGGCGATGGCTTCAGCGCTCTGGCCATTGCTTTGCTGCACGTCAGCCAGCAGCAGGCCAATGGGCAGCGCTTCAGGTGTGCCCTTGGCGGCTTCGGCAGAGGCCTGCAGCTGCTGCATCACCTCTTGCTGGCGGCCGAGCTTGAGTTGCAAACGGGCGTAATCCTGTAGAGCCTGGGGATGCAGGGGCTGCACATTCAGCACCTGACGGATGTCCCGTTCCGCTCCAGCGTCGTCGTCGTTTTGACTCTTGAGATCAGCCAACAGCAGCCGCAATGACGGCTGCTCAGGGTTTTGATCGCTGAGGGGCTCGAGCAGCTTGATAGCGCCCGGCTGATCGCCCATGGCCAGGCGCAACCTCAGCAGTTGGCGCTGCTCTTCATCACTGGCCGTGCCAGCGGCCAGCTTGGTTTCCAGCTTTTCGCTGTTGCGCTCCAGGGTTGTTTGCTGGGCGTTGGCCGCCGCAGTGCTGGGCTGCCTTTGGCCCCACCACCAGCCGGCGCCAAGCGCTGCCGCCATGGCCAAGCCAAACAGGCCCAATTGACGCAGCCGTTTGGCGCGCGGATCAGGGGTTGGGTTGAGCGAACCCAGGGGCACAAGACTGCTGCCGGTTGCCTTAGTAAAACGCCTGGGTTTGTGCCTGTCAGCAAGATCGCTAAATTCAGCATCACCCCAGCCTGAGGAGATGCGTCAGCACCCGATCCCCCCGGTCACTGAGCCGATGCAATACCGGGCGATCGGTCTTGTGAATGCTGTTTACGTTCCCCAGGACGAGAAAACCCTGACCCGCGGCGTGTTGCGCTGCGAAGACGGCACCGAAATCGAAGCTGTGTTGCTGGGCCGCGTGCTCAGCGTGGTGAAGCGCCATCTCGATTTGGCCGCCTCCCACCAGTGGATTGTGTATCCCCGCAATCGGGAAGGTGAGGATCTGCACCTGCAAGTGGTGGGGGTTTGGGAACCCACCACCCTGGCCACCGATGAGCCTGATCTGCCTGAAACCCTTCCCGAGGGAGACGGCTACTTCTCCGTGCGTGGGGAGTTGATCTTCACCAAGCCAGAAGAGGACCAGCTGGTGGTCAAGATTCGCCAGCAGCCCCGCAGTGATGGCAGCCGCCCGCAGCCGTTCAAGTTGCAGTTGCAGGGGCAAATCCCCTTGGAGCACCTGCGCCATTTCGTCTCGCTTGATTTGCGCCGCAGCGGCCAAAGCCTCAGCGTTGAGTCCAGCGAGGTGATCGGCCCGGTGCCCCAGCGCAGCGATCGCCGCGGCGGTGGTAACAAGCGCCCCTCCCGCCGTCCGGCTGCGCGCCGCTGAGGCGATGAACCCCAATCGCATTGCCCTGGTGGTTGCCGTGTTCAGCGGCACGGCCGTTCTTGGCCCGATGGTGGGGGTCTCTCCGGCCTGGATCACCGTTGCTGTGATCAGCGCCCTGGTGATGGTGTCGGTGGATGCGGCGGCCTGGAATGGCCGCGGCGGCCATCTCTTGGCTGAGGCCCTGCCGGGCGGGCAAGAACGCTTGCGCCGGATTGCTTTGCACGAAGCCGGCCATCGCCTTTTGGCCAGCCATGAAGGCATGGAATTGGGCGACACCCTGGTGGGCAGCCTGGCGTGTTTGCGCGCAGGCCATGACGCCTGCGGGCGCACCACCCTGCCCTTGCCCGCCTCCTCCAAATTGCCGCTCGAGGAGTTGCGCCGCTGGAGCCGCGTGCTGCTGGCTGGGATGGCCGCTGAGCAGGTGGTCCATGGCGGCAGCGATGGCGGCATGGATGATCGCCAGCTGTTGGGCCGGATTTGGGGGCTCTCGGGTCAAAGCGCCCAGATCGCCCAGCTGGAGCAACGCCGCGCCCGGCGTGAAGTGGAGCAGTGGCTCGAGCAGAACCGCCCTGCCTTGGAGCAGGAATGTGAAAGCCTGTTGAGCCAAGCCCCTTCGCTGCTGCGCCCTGGCCATGGCCGCTAACTGGGCCTATCTGGATCTGCCAACGGGGGTCGCCGGCGACATGTTGCTCGCCGCACTTCTGGATCTAGGTGTTCCCCAACGGGTGATTGATGAGCCGGTCCGGTGTATCAGCATTAGCGATCATCCAAAGATGCTCTCCTGAATTCATGTCTATGGCTGTTACTCGTCCATATGGAGGCTTAACGAGCTCCAGCCCCTGCACACGAGGAATTCGAACCCCAAAACCCTGACTGAGGTCAAGATCTGAACCATCATATTTTGCCAGTGACATGACTCCTAATTGTGTTCGTGAAGGCACATAAAGAATTCCAGTCTCCGGATCATATGCTGAACTTTCCCAATTGGAACCGCCAGTGGCATTTGGTAATGAAAGCGTACCCCGAGTCCCATCAGCTGCAGCAGCTGCTTCACCTCCTCGCTCTGCTCCTTGAAGATGTTGAGCCCGCGCACGATGCCCTCGAGCTTCTCGTCGACGTGCATCTTGACCTCCTCCTCCTTGCCCTTTTTTTGCGCGGCCTTTTTCGCGAGGCCGCGGCTAAATAAAATGGGCGGCGGCGGCGGCAGTGGTGTGGTACGGCGGGCGAGCAGCGCCGAGCGCGCGGCACGCGACGCGACGTGCATGATGTTTTATGTCGCGGGCGCCGTAATGAGTGGGTTGG
>CAJWAH010000181.1 GCA_913020095.1 uncultured Synechococcus sp. | reverse complement strand
AGGCCTGCTTCGGTGCCGTAATAGATGCACGGCGCACCCGGCTGCAGAAACAGCAGCAGCAGCGCCAATTTCAAGGCCTTGAGATCGCCATTGAGGCTGTGCAGAGCTCTTGGCACATCGTGGCTGTCAAGCAAATTCAGCTGAGCCCGGTTCACCTCGGGGCGATACCAACCGGTGGTTGCGCTCCAGATGTTGAGTAACTCCTCGCTGCTGCGGGGTTGCAGCGGATAGTCCGGGTTTTGGTAGCTCTGGCGCAAGCCATCGCCTCCAGCCCAGCCGAGCGTGCTCCAGCCGAGGCGGTAGTTCATCACCCCATCGAACTGATCGCCTTGCAGCCAGGGGCCTGCATCGCCCCAGATCTCCCCAACAATCCAGGCATCGGCGTTCACCTCTCGCACCACCCGCCTGAACGCAAGCCAAAACGCCTGAGGTACCTCATCAGGCACATCGAGGCGCCAGCCATCGATCCCCCGCTCCAGCCAATGGCGCGCCACGGTCAGCAAGTAGCTCGCAACGGCTGGGTTGGCGTGGTTGAACTTCGGCAGGTCGGGGATAGCCCACCAGCAGTCGTAGCCGCAGCTTTCCCCGCCGCTGGGATAAGGCTTAAGCGGCCATTGCTGGATGTGGAACCAATCCCGGTAGGGGGAGGCTGCTCCGTTTTCCACCACGTGATGGAACGCCCAGAACCCGCGGCCGCAATGGTTGAACACACCATCAAGAACAATCCGCATGCCCCGGCTATGTACAGCGCTGATCAGGGCATCGAGGGCGTCGTTCCCTCCCAATAGCGGATCCACCTGGAGGTAGTCGTAGGCGTGGTAGCGGTGATTGGCGGCTGAGCTGAAGATCGGCGTGAGGTAGAGGCAATTCACGCCCATTGATTGGAGGTGATCAAGGGCATCGATCACGCCATAGAGATCGCCACCTTGAAAGCCCTGTTCGGTGGGATCGCTTCCCCAGGGTTTCAAAGCCAACAGGTTCTGGTCCTCCACGCGTCCGCTGCGGCGGAAGCGGTCGGGAAAGATCTGATAGATCACAGCCTCGGCCACCCAAGCCGGTGGATCGCTGTAGGCCGTGTCTCCCGGCAATGCTGCTGAACCCGCTGACTTCTCGCTAGCAAGTCACCAAGGCAAATGGCCATGGCAGCTATCAGCGGCTGCCACCGGCTCTGCAGAATTGAGGCACCACTGACAGATGGCGTGGCGGTAAGCGGAGCCCAACCGGCAGATCAGAACTGGGCTTGGTGGCCGCTGCTGCCCCTCTACCCCTTTGGCCGCAGGCGAACGCTGCGCCGCGAGTTGGTTCCAGGCCATATCTGGAGCTTTGAGCAGCTTCAAGGGGTGTTTTTCGTGGCCGTGCCCATCCGCATGACCGCGGTGAAGCTCAAGGCTGGCTTGTTGCTCTATGCCCCGGTGGCCGCCACGGCCGAGTGCATTGCCCTGGTACGCGAGCTGGAAGCTGAACATGGGCCTGTGGTGAGCATCGTGCATCCCACCAGTTCCGGCCTGGAGCACAAAGTGGGCGTGCCAGCGATGGCGCGGGCGTTTCCAAGGGCCGATGTGTGGGTCACGCCGGGGCAGTGGAGCTTTCCGCTGCCGCTACCGCTCAGCTGGCTCGGCTTCCCTGCACGCCGCACCAAGGTGCTGTTCGACGATGGGGTCCCCCATGGCGATGAATTGCACTGGGAGCAGCTTGGTCCCTTGCCCCTGGGGCCTGGACCTTTTTGTGAGGCCACCGTGTTGCATCACGCCAGTGGCACCTTGCTCTGCACCGATGGCTTGATCGCTGTGTCCGAGCGCTGGCCCGAGCTGTTGGATCTCGACCCCAAGCCGCTGCTGTATCACGGCCGCAACGACGGCACAGAACCCATGGACGACTGCCCGCAGCGTCGCTTGCGGGGTTGGAAACGTCTGGTGCTGTTTGCAACCTGCCTCAAGCCGCAGGCTGTTGAGCAGGTGTGGAAGCGCTTCCCCTTTCGTTGGCGTAGCGGCTGGGAGCAGGATTTTGCAGCGATCAGCCGTGATGGACAGCTGCGTGTGGCGCCGATCCTCGAGGATCTGGTCTTTCCGCGGCAGCGCCCCTTGATGGCCCAGTGGCTGCGGCGCTGCGCTCAGTTGCCGGTTCAGCAGCTTGTGCCCGCCCATTTCGACGCACCCATTGCCTGCACGCCCAGCCAGTTGAGCGCCTTAGCCGATGCCTGGGAGCAGCAGGATCAACCTGCTGCTGAGCAGCAAGACAGGGCTTTCCTGCGCTCTTTCAACCACCAGGTGGAACGCTTTGGCTTGGTGCCGAAGCCTTAAAGATCGATGGGCTCGTCGCCGTCGGGGCCAAACACAGCGCCTTCGAGTTCCATGCGCTGCTCCATCTGGCGCAGGAAGTAGCCCGTCATCATCGCGGAGGCCAACAGGCCAGCGAGGTTGTCGCGACTGGTTTGAATCTTGACTTCGAACTGTTCGCCGGGAAGCAGGCCCAGCAGGCCCTGCACGTTGTGGCGAATGATCTCTTGGATTTCAGGGCTGGCGGAGCGGGCGACTCGCTGCAGCACATCCGGGCTCTGCTCCTGGAGGTACTTGATCAGGTCGTTTCCGCTGATCGCGTCGGACTCCGAGGTCAGAAATTCCGGGTTGAACATTCCGCCCTTGGCTGTTGTCCAGGAAACAACTTAACAGCATCAGCAGATTTGACCCTCAGCCCATCGCCGGCGCGCTGATCGGGCCAAAACCCGCTAAAGGCCAGTAGCGCCAACGGGCCGTGCCGACAACATCGGCCTCATTGAG
Organism: uncultured Synechococcus sp.; assembly: GCA_913020095.1. GTDB lineage: Bacteria > Cyanobacteriota > Cyanobacteriia > PCC-6307 > Cyanobiaceae > RCC307. The sequence goes on along the minus strand of CAJWAH010000181.1, from coordinate 653 downwards.
CAGGCCCCAGAGGTGGGAATCAAGGCTGGCATTGCGGTTATCCCCCAAAACCAGCAATGTCCCCTCCTCCACCGTCAGTGGCTCGAGTTGGTAGTCCATCGCTTCGGCGATCCAGGGCTCGCTCACCGGCAGCCCATTGCGTTGCAAGGTGCCGTTCTCAACGGCAATCGCGTCCCCAGGGACCCCCACCACCCGTTTGATCAGTGCTGCGTTGGGGTCATATCCGGCGGCAGCCAACACCTCCGGGGTGCGGAACACCACCACCGCATTGCGGCCGGGGCTGAGCCCCAAGCGGTGCCCGAGCTTCCAAACCAAAATCCGATCTTGCGGTTGCAGACCTGGTTGCATCGATTCCGAGGGGATCCAGCGCGGTTCCACCACGCCCCAGCGCAGGGCGATGGCCACCACCACCACCAGCAAGAGCCCCTGCAGCTGCTGGCGCCATGTGTCCCGTTGTTCCATCACTGGGCGATCGGCGAGCACAATCGTGACGCGCCACCAGCCCCCCGTTGAGCATCGAGGCTGCTGACAATCTCCGCGCCGCTGAAGCCCTGCTGTCGGCCTTGATGGGGTTGGGGCTCAAGCGGGCCGTGCTGTGCCCAGGAAGTCGCAGCGGCCCATTGGCCCTGGCGGCCTCGCGGTTGGAATCCAAT
>CAJWAH010000180.1 GCA_913020095.1 uncultured Synechococcus sp. | reverse complement strand
CCCTCGATCCCGACCTAGTGGTGATCACCCCAGCAATGGAGGGCAGCACCGGCCTTGATGAGGCGGGCGACCTACCCCTAGCCGCTGAACCCCGCTTCCCCGAGGCCAACCAACGCTTCCTCGATCAACTGCGGCAGCACGGAACCATGGTGGGGCAGATGGCGATGATGGAAGCGATGGCAGCTGGCGCGGAGCCATGAGCGAAGCGGCGGAGGCTCCTTGGCTCTCCCCGCAGCTTTTGGGGCTCACGGCACTGCTACTGGAATCACACCAACGGCTGTTCCAACGCCCCCTGGTTCGCAGCAATGGCATCCGGCTGGCGGCCCAGGAGCTGTTTGTGCTCGATCAGGTGGTGCTCTGCCATGACGGCAGTGAAGACCCCCGCTTTCTCTATGCCAACCGGGCGGCCCTGCAGCTGTTCAGCCGCAACTGGGAGCAGATGGTGGGCATGCCCTCACGGCTGAGCGCCAGCGCCAATCAGCGCCTCAGCCGGCGCGAGCAACTGGAGCTGGCCAGACGCCAAGACAAGCTCGAGAACTACAGCGGCGTACGGGTGAATAGCCAGGGCCGGCGCTTTCAAATCCGAGGGGCACGGATCTGGAGCCTGATCGATCAAGAGCGCCACTACAGCGGCCAGGCGGCCTGTTTCGGCCAATGGTGGTGGGAACCGTAATGGGTGTGGTGGACCGCACCGCAAACGCCGGTTCTCCTCATCGCCGCAGCGCAGTAGGCGTCGAACACTGAGGTCAACGGGGCGGCGATCAGCCAGCCCCACCACCCCGTGAGGACACCACCATGCTTTCCCGTCATGCCACCCCGTTTGATCTGTTTGAAAAGCTCGAGCAGCAGTTGGCCCAGGCCGAACGCGTGCCTGCCGCCGAAGTGCTCGAAACCGACGCCGCCTTCCAGATCGCCGTTGAACTGCCTGGCGCCGCCAAGGACTCCATTGATGTCAAAGCCACCGACCGCAGCCTGGTGATCAGCGCTGAGCGGGTCCAACCGGAGGGCGAGCGCGATGGCGAAGCCCTCGTCAGCGAGTTTCGCTATGGCAGCTGGAGCCGCAGTTTCCGCTTCCCCAAAGGGATTCAACGCGATGAACTCAAGGCCAGCTACCGCGATGGCCTGCTGCGCATCACCGCCCCCAAAGCGGAGAGCAACGCTGCTGTGAGCATCACGGTTGAGGCCTGAAGTCGCGGAGCGCACAGACAAAACGGGCTGCGACACCTGAGGCTCATTCCGAGTCATCGCAGCCCTGCCATGGAACTGGTCCGCGTCCGCACCACCTCAGCCCCCGGCCTGGGCCTCTGGTTGAAGACCCTGCGCAAGGGTTTGAGCGGCCAGGGCTACCGCGTTGAGGTGATCGATAACGGACCGGTTCAGGTGTCGCTCAAGTCCACCCACCCCGACATCGACGGGGTGCTGTGCCTGGATGCCACCCTGCAAGCCGATCGCGAAGCCGGCGGGCTGGAGCTGCTCACCCGCTTGCAGTGGCGCGGCGAGCCCGGCACCGATGAGACCCTGCAACAGATGCGTGATGTGGTCGCAGCCTTGGTGCCCAACGACAGCATCTTGAGCCTCAGGGAAGCAGCCGCCGAATTGGTGGCCGCCTGAACCAGCCGCCAGCCACCTGAGTTCGGTCCTAGGTTTTATTGCCAGGAGCCATGAAACGGCAATGGTGGCGATCCAACCCAGGCTGACGCTGCAGCAGCAAGAGATTGCAGCGGATACCAAGACCTTGCGGTCCCTCGATTGGGACCGCAGCCGCTTTGATATCGAGTTCGGCCTGCGCAACGGCACCACCTACAACTCGTTTTTGGTGCGCGGTGAGCGCACCGCACTGATCGATTCGAGCCACGCCAAATTCCGCAGCAGCTGGATCCCGGCGCTGCAGGAGATGGTTGATCCCTCAACGATCGATGTGCTGATCGTTTCCCACACCGAACCCGACCACTCCGGCCTGATTGGCGATCTGCTGGAACTCAATCCCGAGATTGAGGTGGTGGGCTCCAAGGTGGCCATCAACTACCTGCAAAGCCAGGTGCACCGGGCCTTCAACAGCCGGGCGGTGAAAAGCGGCGAAACCCTGGATCTGGGCACCAACCCCGAGAGCGGTATCGAGCACCGCTTTGAGTTCCTCAGTGCCCCCAACCTGCACTGGCCCGACACGATCTTCAGCTTTGATCACGGCACCGGGGTGCTCTACACCTGTGATGCCTTTGGCCTGCACTACTGCAGTGATGAGGTCTTCGATACCGACCCGGGCTCGATCGCACCGGACTTTCGGTATTACTACGACTGCCTGATGGGCCCCAACGCCCGCAGCGTGTTGCAGGCCCTCAAACGCATGGAAGGGCTGCCGGAGATCACGATGATCGCCACCGGCCATGGGCCGCTGCTGCGCGATCACCTCAACCTCTGGATCACCGACTACGGCGACTGGAGCCGCGAGCGCAGCAAAGGCGATCGCTACGCCGCGGTGGTCTACGTGAGCCAATACGGCTTCTGTGATCGGCTCAGCCAGGCCATTGCCCGCGGCATCAGCAAAACCGAACTGCCGGTGCAACTGGTGGATCTACGCGGCACCGATCCCCAGGAGCTGACCGCCCTGATCAGTGAGGCCACCGCCTTGGTGCTGCCCACCCCACCGGCTGATCGCGACAGCGATTTGCAAGCCAACTGGGGCACCCTGCTGGCGGCGCTGAAAGCCAAACAAGCCGTTGGCCTTTACGACGCCTATGGCGGCAACGACGAGCCGATTGATGCGGTCGCCAACCAACTACGCGAGCTGGGCCACCGCGAGGGTTTTGCACCGCTGCGCATTCGCAGCGTTCCCGATGCCGCGGCCTATCAACTCTGCGAAGAAGCCGGCACCGACCTCGGCCAGCTGGTGCAACGGGCCAAAACCATCAAGGCGATGAAGTCGCTCGATGGTGATCTCGATAAAGCCCTGGGCCGCCTCAGCGGCGGGCTCTATGTGGTGACCGCCCAGCAGGGCGAAGGCAGCGAGCTGCGCACTGGCGCCATGGTGGCCAGCTGGGTGAGCCAGGCCAGCTTTGAACCGCCCGGACTCACGGTGGCGGTGGCCAAAGACCGGGCCATCGAAGCCTTGATGCAGGTGGGTGATCGCTTTGTGTTGAACGTGCTGGCTGAAGAAAACCACCAGCCCCTGCTGCGCCATTTCCTGAAGCGTTTCCCACCTGGAGCCGACCGCTTTGCTGGTGTGGCCACCTTGGAGGGGACTGCCGCGGGGGGACCTGTGTTGAGTGAGGCTCTGGCCTATCTCGATTGCCAGGTGCAGCAGCGCATGGAATGCGCCGACCACTGGTTGATCTATGCGGTCGTCAATGGCGGCAATGTGGCTGATCAGCAAGCCAGCACCGCCGTGCACCACCGCAAAGTGGGGAACCACTACTAAACATTAAAACCACCTAAAAATACTTAGAT